>JAKLEG010000302.1 GCA_022703175.1 Myxococcota bacterium
TGCTGCGTACTTCAGGTTAGCGCCATCCACGTCATAATAAGCTGTGCGCGGCGCGCCATTTGCTAAGACCACCGAGGTGTACTCGCCGACGTTGGGGCCAGGGTTCTTCATGCCGCCGCGCGGACCGTTTGGGTCGGCCACCACGGCGCCTCCTGTGGGAATGCCGTCCACGTAGGTCAACGATTCAGTTGCGCCATCGGTGGTCGCATAGCGCGCCATCACTAGGTCACCGTAAGTGCCGTCGTACGCCGACACGACGATGTTTGAGGCGTCGACCGCAAGGTCGGAGTAGCGACCCCAATTGCCTGGCACCACGGCAGGCAACGTCAAACACTCGCAGGTGACGGCGCAGCATTGGTCCCAGAGCATTCCGTCTGGATCGCTGTAGACCAAAATCTGTGCGGCGCCGCACTCTTGGTCGCAGCCGTGACCTTGGTTGGTGAGCACGGGCGGTTCCTCGCAGCGATTGGTGTCGATGTTGCAGACGCTTCCGGGTTGGCAATCGCCGTCGCATGGCGGCAGACTGCCGGCCACGCAGCGGTGATTAAATGGCTGGCCGCCGTCCGGGCAAGCGCCATTGGCATCGACGGGGGGGAATCCGCAGGTGCGCGACGCGGCGTTGATGGCGGGGCGTTCCAGGCAGCGCTGGCCGTCTTGGCAATTCCCATCGGTGTCGCATGGGGTCATGCGTGATGGCGGCACGACACATTCACCGCCCTGGGTGCACAGCATACCCGGACAACAGCCTGCAGCCTGTTCGCCAGCGTCACAGCGTACGGGTTGGCATTGGCCTTTGACATAGCGCTGTTCGCCACCACAAGGTTCGTCGCCGGCTCCGGGACGGCGGCCCATTTCAGCACACTCCCAGGCGGCGACAGGCCCCACTGCGTCGTCGGTGCAATCGCAGCCATGGAGTATGGCGCTGCACGCCAGGAGAAGGGCCAGCGTTCGGGAGAATCGTTGCGTCGTTCGTTGCATGCCTGCACTCGAATCTTCAATGGGGCGCCGGAGAATAGCGGCCGTGCTTGGAGCTGCCAACCCTTGGGCACTACATCAACTTGAAAAACGCCATCACAATTTCGAACACGATGAGCAGGACGATCGACAGCTCCATGCGCATCGACTGGCGCGTGGTGAGTTGATTGACGATGAGGTCGTTGATTTCCTGCAACAGGTCCAGCTTGTGTTCGAGCTGGCTCTGCCAACGTGGAATGTCAAACGCCTTCACGGCGGCGCGGTGGATGCGGGCATAAAACGTGTCACCCAGCCATTGCAGGGAGTTGTCGACGCGTTCGGTGACTTCTGTGACATCCACAAACAGTCGCATGATAGTGCGCGACAGGCGCCGGTAGCGATTTGCCCACAGAAAGGAGGTGGGCTCTTTCTCCAGCTCATCGTACAGCCAATCCAACGAGCGATGCACTTCGTCGTCGTAGTGGCGCAGCTCCAACAGCTGCATCCCGGCCACTTCTAGGAGGTCGAGCACGGTGGCGAGACTATCGCGGCCCACCACCAAACCACTATTCCAGGTAATCACCACGAGCTCTTTCGGGTCATAGCAGAAGGAGCGCTCCACCACCTCCGCGCGTTCTTGAGCCGAGACTGCGTCCAATTCGCCCAACAGCACGCGCGGGATATCCAGCTCACGTCGTATGGTCTCCGCATCGGTGGATCCATCAGTCTTTTCGATGGCGAAGACCGTGTAGTCTTCGGTGAGGGAAGAGAGCTTAGGGTCCTTACACGCGGGTTTGATGGCAACTGCGAGCTCTTCGGCCATCAGCCGACCGGCATCCGTAATCGCACTCTCGGCTTCAAACACGGCCGCCGAGAGCTGTACCAGCGCTTCGGGGCTCATCGGTGTAGCAAACGGCAACTCAAACGTGATGGCGAGCACGCCGACGTTGTAGATTCGCAAGCGGACCTCACCGGTGGTCAGGCCGGCCATTTCCGCCTTGGGGGGCGCAATCGTGAGCTCTAGCGGCGGCCGCGGAATGCGCAAGTGCTGCGACTTGCGCACGGTAGGTGAACGCGGCAGTCGCTCTTTGAGGAGCACCTCGGCCTGCACGAGGTCGACTTCGTCGGCGATGTCGTAAAACCGTTGAGAATAAACTCGACCTTGGGTGATCTGCATGGCCGGAACGCTGCGCTTGGGAGGCGGGTGAAGTCAAGCGTCGGATTTTGTGTTTGACGTTTGTGGACGCCTGCGTCATAGTAGCGGCCGCTTCCCGAGGAGCGTTGGCTGAAACGACGCGGGCTCGGTGGAGGCTACCAGTAGGGAGTATTTGCAGAATAATGGTTGGACGCGCCTTAGAGGCCGTTGCCTCCGCGCGTGAAGAAGGTCTCAATGTCAGTAGAAGACGTTGCGCTGGCAGGCCAAGAGCCTATGCCGGCCCCTCTAGGCCCCGAGAGTTTCGAACCGTTTCCTCTAAGTCCACCGATTCGTGAAGCGCTGGCGGCCCGCGGTTACGCGAAGCCGATGCCCGTGCAGACGGCGGTGATGGCGCCCGCGTTGGCTGGACGCGATCTCGTGGTTCAGGCGCAAACCGGCTCGGGAAAAACGGCTGCCTTCGGTGTGCCGATTCTTGAGAAGCTGGTCACCGGGGCTGCGAAGCCGGGCTTTCCGCATGCCTTGGTGTTGGCGCCGACGCGCGAGTTGGCGCTGCAGGTGGCCGAAGAATTGCGTGCGCTTGGCCAGAAAAAGGGCATCAAGGTCGTCGCCATTTACGGCGGCGTGCCGCTCGGCCGGCAGGTGTCCGGGTTGAAGGGTGCCCCCGAAGTGGTGGTAGGCACCCCGGGCCGACTACTGGACCATCTGCGTCGCGGCACGTTGGGCTTTGCCGAAATCAAGACGGTGGTGCTCGACGAAGCCGACGAGATGTTATCGATGGGTTTCTGGGAAGAGGTCACCGAGATCATGTCGATGACTCCGCAGAGCCGTCAAACCATGCTTTTTTCGGCGACTTTGCCGTACGAAGTGATGCAGGTGGCGTCGCAATACCTGCGTGAGCCAGAGCGGATCGACGTCTCGGGTCAAGCGCTGACGGTGGATGGCATCGAGAACTGCGTCTACCACGTGCTCTCCGAGGTACCGAAGCCCCGCCAGTTGCTGTACGTGCTCGAAACTGAGCGTCCCACCAGCACCATCGTGTTCTGCAACACACGCAACGAGGCCGAGATGATCGGCAAATTCCTGTCGCAGTCGGGGTTTGTTGCGGAGGCGCTCACCGGCAGCTTCAGGCAGCGCGAGCGTGAACGCATCATGCAGCGCATTAAGACCGGCGAATTGAAGTACATGGTGGCCACCGACGTGGTCGCGCGTGGTATCGACATCGCCGACCTGTCGCACGTGGTGAACTACTCGTTGCCAGAGTTCAGCGAGGTTTACCTGCACCGCGTCGGCCGCACCGGCCGTATTGGCAAGAGCGGCATGGCGATTAGCTTGGTGGATGGCAAGGGGCTCGGCACCATGACCACCCTCGAGCGCCAATTTAATGTTCGATTTGTGGAGCGGACCTTGCCCCCCGAGGCCGAGGTGCTGCGCTTGAGGAGTCAGCGAGTCATGAAGGAATTGTCAGAGAAGGCGTCGGTTGCCGAGGTTGGTCAACATGTAAGCGTTGCGCAAGACATCATCGCGGCCGCCGATGGCGCGCAGATCATCGCGTTCTTGCTCAAGAGCTACTTCAACACCCGTGCCGAAGGTGAAAAGCGCCCGCTGCCGGAAAATGGTGCACGGCCTTCGAATCCGCAGCCGCAGCAACATCGCGCGCCGGAGGCCGGGCAGGACCAGAACTTCGAGGCTAGCGGTCGTCGGCGCGGTCGTCGTCGTCGCCGTCGTCGTCGGGGTGAGGGCCCGGGTCAGGGTGAGGGCGACAACTATCGCGGCGGCGATGTGGTGGATGCCTTTGAGATTCTCTCCGGGGACCGCGGGCGCGGCGAGCCGATGCCCGACGTCGAGCGTATGGCACCCGAGGGTGCACCGGCGGCGGTAAGTGAAGGTGCGCCGCAGACTGCGATGGAAGGCACGCCGGCACCGATGGACGGTGCGATGCCGCCGGTCGCTGCGATGGTCTCCGACCATATGACGCGCCTACGCGTGAACATCGGTTTCGACGACGGTTTCCGTGGCCGCGGTTCGGTGGCCAAGAAAATCTCGGCGCTTGCGGGTTTGAACGACGGCATCGTGATGGAAGTCGAATCACGCCGTGACTACGCAGTGCTCAAGGCGTCGCCCGAAATCGCCGAACTCGTGATTGAGCGCGTCGACGGCGCCCAATTGGGCAAGAAGATCATCACGGTCGCCTTCGCGAGCTAGCGCCATGGAACGTCGGCGCACGCGTGGGGAGGCGGCCATTGAGGCCCAGCTGCGGACGCTCGATCCAAAATCTGAGCGTTATCAGGTGCTTTCCGCAGCTCGGGACTTCAAGGCCTCGTGGGTTGCCTTGGGTGAGCGGCTCACCGAGTCGCGCGAACAAGAGAAGTTTTTAGCTTGGGGTTACGCAAGCTTTGAGGCCTATTGTCGGCGGGAGCTGCACCTCAAGGCCGATACTGCGGCTAAGCTTACGCGCTCATTCGCCTTCTTGCGTGATCATGAGCCCGAGGTACTGCGGGAGCGCCAGACGCGCGAATTGCCGCCGCTCGATGTGGTGGATCTGCTCAGTCAGGCCCGCGAGAAAGCTTCGATCTCCGACAAGGAGTTCAAGAACATCCGCGAAGAGGTGTTTGCCCCCGACGCGAATGTCACAAAGAACCAGGTGGTCAAGAAGCTGCGCGAAATTGATCCGCAGGCCTTCAAGCCGGCCCCCAAGCCGGTGAATGCCGACAGCAACACTGAAGTGCGCAAGGCGCTGTTATTGGCCGAGCGACTGCAGGTGGTGATGGACGGCCTCCCCGAGGTTTCGAGGGAGGCGACGACGGCGGTCAAGCGCGTCATCGGCGAACTCAAAGAACGATTCGAGGCCAGCCCGAATAAGGTCTCGGCCTGAAAGAGGGGGCCATGAGCCTCAAGATCTTCGACACACTCCAGGGTCAGAAACTGCCGTTCGAGCCGCTTAATCCCGGCAAGGTTGGCATCTATGTTTGCGGCCCTACGGTGTACGACATGGCGCATATCGGCCACGCGCGCGCCTACGTGGCGTTCGATACGGTGGTGCGCTACCTGCGCCGCCGCTACGACGTTACCTATGTGCGCAATTACACCGACGTGGATGACAAGATCATCAAGCGGGCCAACGAGCGTGGCGAAGAGCCTAACGTGCTGTCACAGCGCTTCATTCGCGAGTTCGAGACTGACATGACCGCGTTGGCCGTGAAACCGGCCGATATACAACCCAAGGTCACCGAGCATATTCCGGAGATCATTGCGCTCGTGGACAAGCTCGTGGCCAATGGCGCGGCCTATGCCTCGGGCGGCGACGTCTACTATGCAGTGCAGAAGTTTGCCAACTACGGCCGGTTGGGTCGGCGGGCGT
The DNA here is from genome assembly GCA_022703175.1 of Myxococcota bacterium. Taxonomy (GTDB): domain Bacteria; phylum Myxococcota; class XYA12-FULL-58-9; order XYA12-FULL-58-9; family XYA12-FULL-58-9; genus JACRCV01. Next base: position 5,469 of record JAKLEG010000302.1, read on the forward strand.
TGGAAGACATGGAGGCCGGGGCGCGCGTGGAGCCGGGCGACCTGAAGCGCCACCCGATGGATTTTGCGCTCTGGAAGGCCGCGAAGCCGGGTGAGCCTTTTTGGGAGTCGCCATGGGGCAACGGCCGGCCGGGTTGGCACATCGAGTGCTCGGCGATGAGTGCCAAGTACCTGGGCGAAACCTTCGACGTGCATGGCGGCGGCAAAGACCTGATTTTCCCGCACCACGAGAACGAAATTGCGCAGAGCGAGGCAGCGAGCGGCAAGACGTTCGTGAAGCTGTGGATGCACAACGGTTTTGTGACCATCGATAACGAGAAGATGTCCAAGAGCCTGGGCAACTTCTTCACAGTGCGCGACGTGCTCGGCAAGTTTGACCCGCAAACGCTGCGCTATTTCTTGCTCACCACGCACTATCGCTCACCCATCAACTTCTCCGACACCACGCTCAAAGAGGTGGAAGGGCGGGTGAAGTACCTTTACGAAACCCTGCTGCGCTTGGAGGACAAGCTCCAGGACGAAGGTTCGGCCAACGCGCCGTATCGTATGGATTGGGTCGCGAACGTCGTGGGGCGTTTTGAAGAAGCGATGGACGACGACTTCAACACGGCCAAAGCCCTGGGTGATTTATCCGAGGTGTTTACGGCGGTGAACGACATCCTCGCCAAACCTGGCGATGTGGCAACGGACTTGCGGACCTTGCGGGCGCTGAAGCAGGCCATCCAAGAGGTCGGCAGCGTGTTGGGCCTGTTTGTCGAGCCGCCCCGCGACGTCCTCAGCCGGATGCAGGGCCGACGTCAGGCGGCATCGGGTGTGGACGCAGCAGCCGTCGAGACGCTCTTGGCAGAGCGTCAGGCTGCTCGCAAGTCGAAGGATTTTGCGCGCGCTGATGCGATTCGCAAAGAACTCACCGCGATGGGTGTCACCATCAAAGATTCGCCCACAGGCACGACGTGGGAGCTCGCCTAACCAGGCTGAGGCCTTCGCGCAGGTCCGCGCGTTTGGCCGCGCTCGCGTGCTGTGGCGTTCTGGCCATGCCGCACGCTGCGCTGGCCGATCGCGGTGAGGTGTCGTTGGCCGGCTCGTTGGGCGCAGCGCTGCCGGTGGGGGTGACCGCGGAGTTGAGTGGGCGTTATGGTCTCACCGATTTTTCTGCGGTCACGGCGCAGGTGGGTGCCCTGGGGGATGTGCGCGATGCTTGGGGAGCAGCTCAGGTAGGGGTCGTCGTGTTGTTCGATGTCGTGGCGTGGGTTCCAGAATTTTCGGTGCTGACTGGTCTTGCGAGCAACGGCAGCACCGTGCGGCCCGTCGGGACGGTTACTGTTGGGGTACGTCGCTTTGTCTCGATGGACGTATCCCTAGGAGGCTATGTGAGTCTACGCGCGACCGGGCGTGAACTCGCAGGCGTGGCCGGCCTGACCGTGTCGCGCCTATTCGATTGACCAAGGATCTCGATGTCTACTTGCCGCCGACTTTGCCCAAATCCACCGGTTCAACGGTGGGCATGCCCTCGGGAGTGATCGGGCCGTGCGGTTTGAATGCGCCAGCTTCGGGGACCGGCAGAGCCAGGTTGCTCAGGATTCGTTCGATTGAGTCGGAGAGTGGGTGAAACAGCTCGGTGCGACCGGCCGCGGTGATGGTGACGCCGCGCCCATTCAACACCAGAATGGTTGAGATTTGCGTCACTGCGATGGGCGCTTGGCCAGGGCTCAACATCGCGTACTCGTGTAACACACGATAGGCGCGTCGCGGCCCGATGGCGAACGGGCGTTGATCCACCCTCGTGATGCGCACCGAGCCGCCATTTTCCATGCTGGCGATTTCTCGGAGGTTGCGGCTCAAAA
>JAKLEG010000303.1 GCA_022703175.1 Myxococcota bacterium
TTGTTTGTAAAGATGCAGATCGACCGTACGCCTGTGACGCCCCGGGTGCCACACGGTCTGTTGGTCAACTACTACGACTGGCAAGCATTTGACACTGACGCCGAGCTGAACGTTGAGCTGCTGAAGTTGCAACGCGAGGCCGCTGCCAAGAAGGGGTCGTAACCGATGTACACCACAACTGCGATTGCCTTGGTCGTGTGTCTCTCTGGTGCTCCGGCGAAAGCACCGCAGCAGCCAGCCCCGCCACCACCCGAAGCCGCGGCGAAAGAGCCGCCTGCAAGACCCAAGCCGAGTTTCAGCTGCAGCGCCGATGAATTTGGCTACTGCACTGACAAGCGTCTCAATGTCCCGCTGGATCCCAACGACCGCGAGGTGCATCTGGCGGTCAACACTGCCCTCTCGGACGTTCTGGTGATCTGGCTGCCTGCCGGTGCGACCGTGCCAAAGTGCCGGAAACCGAACAAAGAAGAGCCGGTGTTTTGCTTGGACCTGGGGAATACGGGTGCATTCGCCGCAGAAGTCCAAGAGCTTGAAGGCTCGGGCCGGAAGCAGACCAAAGTAACCATCCGACCGTTCCTATCGGACGCAGCCAAAGCTGAATGGATGCGCCGCCTCAAGACCACACCGGGGATTCTGGCCGACGACATCGTGGAGGGGGAGCGGTCCAACATCCAGTTCTCTGTGGCCGACCGCTGGGCAGTCAGCCTCGACGTGGTGATTCAACCGCCCGAAAAGGCGGTGCGTCAGATCTTCCTGCTTTCTAAGGAGTTCGAATCCGAAACCGACGAGCTAGGGGCTCGATGCGAGGAACGCGCTCGAGATCAGTACCGAAAGATGCAAGATGCCTGGTCGAGCCTCAAGAGTCGTGCCCAAGAAGAGACTGCTGCGGAGCTGGCCTACAGCGTACTCAAAGCACGCCGGTGCCGCTTCAAGAATTGGACCGCTTTCAAGGACCAGGTTTGGGTGCAAATCGATTCCGTCTGCGAGATTGGCACCCATCGATTCCTCGTGTTCAGGCTCCGCAACCGTGCCGGTGGCGGAGATCTATTCCGCCCTGGTGAGGTCGCGGTACTGGCTGGTTCTGACGAGGACCCGAAGCACATTGCGTCCAATGTCGTATTTGCGCGAGAGCGCGAGTTGGACCGTCGCCTGGGGCTCGAAGACGTCGAGCTTGCGAAAGACGACGAAGTTGTTGGGACGGTCCATTTCGCAGTCGATGAAGCACCATCGAGCGTGATGTTGAGGATCACTGAGGCCGGTGGTCGTACCCGACAGATCGTTCTGGATGACATAAGCCTCTAGCTCTGCGGGGTGCGCTGTGTTTGACGAGCTGCTGACAACAAGCAAAGCCCAAGCCGAAGCAGGTGACCTGCTGACGGCGCGCGCCACACTGCAGACGCTCCAGTCGTACATCGACAACGACGAGCAAAATGACGCGGCTGCCATCTGGAACGACGCCCTGGCGGAACTCGAGAGCATGCAGTTTGTGCTGTCACTCGACGGCGGAGCGAATGACAACGCAGCCGCCGGGCAGGTCGCTCGCACGATCTACGAACCGACTGACGTAGATGCCCGCACACAGGTATCAGGGCCGCCTACCGAGGCGATTCGAATGGCGGCAGCGCCGACCTCACAACCTGCCTGCGTGGTGCTGGTAGATCCGGTCGCAGATATTCCGAGTGCAAGCGTGAAACCCAAAGCGGTGACCGCACCCGCTCCGGTCCAACCGATGACCGCCTCGGAGCGGCCAGTGCAGGCGGTCGAGGCCTCGGCGCCCTTGGCGGTGGCCACGTCTCCGACCTCGACACCCAAAGTATTGGCACCAGAGAAAATGGCGGAGCTTGCGCCAACCGTCGCAGCGCCAGGCGGGTTTCGCGATTCCCGCTTCGAAGCGCTTGTTGCTGGCGGCACTGCGGCGTCAGAGCCAAGCGCCGTCACGGTCCCACCAGCGGTACCCAGCAAGAGCGAACCAAAGCGCAAGGCTGCCAAGAAGGGTGCCTTTCGCACTGAGATTCTGTTTCTGCTGCTCGGGGTCGGTATGGTCGCGATGATTCTGGAACCATGGACGTGGGGCGGCTCCAAGGGCGACAAGGCGGCTGCACACTTCGACAACAAGTACCCGGAACTCGGGTTGCGAGAGGCGCGCGAGGACACCGTAACACCCGATCAGGTACGCGCCAGGATGTTCCAAGAGAAGGAAGCCCCAAGGCCGGAGTTCAACTCCACCCTGGCGGCGAAGGCCCCCAAGACGGCGCCACCCGAGATCACTGTGGATGCTCCCCAGGCAAACCCAAGTGTCGCTCAGGTTCCGGAACCTGAGCCCATGCGAGAGATGACACGGCCAGCACGCCAGGCCCAAGCGACAAAAACCAAGGGAGGTCGGCCCGGTCTTGGCGGCAAGGTAGCCCGCGAACGTGAGACTGGTGGCGGACAGATGCCGGCTATGCCGGCGGCTGTACCGACGGCAATGCTCTCGGCTGCCGCCATCGCCGCCAATGACGCTGTGCCGCCGACCGGGGAGGAGATAGCAGTTAGGCCGCGGCGTGGCACCCGATACTACGAGGCACCTGCTGAGGATGCGCCTGCTGCGAAACCAACGGGACCTCAGCCGATTGGGCTACCGCTCAACACACGCGTGCGGCTGGAGTTGCAAATCGGGATCACGAGTACGAAGCACGACGCAGTGGTGCTCGCGCGCGTGTCCGAGGCTGTGCGAATTGGGGAGAAGGTGGTGTTGCCAAAGGGCGCACTTTTGAAGGGCCGCTCGTCGAACGACGCAGACCGGGTCTACATCCGTTTTCATGAGGTAGTGATCGGCAAAGAGAAGTTCGCGGTGGACGCCTCGGCAGTTGAAGGCGACTTGCCCGGCGTTAAAGCCATGAAACGCGAGGCCACGTTGGAGGAACGCCAACAGTCGCGCGTGGCTCAAGGTGCGCTTGGGGCAGCGGCCGACGTCGCTCTTAGAGCGGCCGGAGTGGGCGTTGCAGGAACAGTGCTGCGCGGAGTGAGTTCGGGCGCGGTCGAGGAAACACAACAAGCGCAGCAATACGAGACATCTGTGGTCTTGGTTGTGCCCGCACGCACGCAGGTCGATGCCGTCGTCTTCGAATAGGAGCCTTCATGTGGAGAACAATTGCAGTGATCTTGGTGTTGGGGACCTTGCTTGTGCTGCCGAAAGCGGCCCAAGCCGAATGGTACGAACACACGGCGGGTGGCCAAGCTCTCTTGGTGCTGCCACAAATGAAGGCCACTTCGGCAACGTCTTTTGCATCCACGGGCTTCGGAGCTCAAGCGCACTACGGCTTCGGCATCCTGCACGATATCTACCTAGTGGCCAGGTTCGGGGCCTGGACTCATGACGGTGTGGTCCCCAACGTCACGAAGAACAGCTCACGGGGCACTTTTGCGGGCGACCTCGCGTTTCACGGCGAGGGATACAGGGCCGAACTCGGACTCAAGTACAAGGTCATCAGCGGTTTCAATCTAACCCCCTATCTTGACGCCTTCGGGGGCTACCAGTGGACGACGTTTCGGGGTCAGGATCTTCGCAACGCAGCGGGCGGCTCCTATGGCTTGTCGCTGTCCGACACTGGGCGAACAGCACCAACTGCCGGAGGCGGTGCCTCGCTCGAATACCGACTCTTCAACATGATGCTAGTTCAAGGCTCGGCCTTCTACTCGCGCGTCTGGGACGAGGCCTACAAGGCCGATCTGTCACTGGGCCTGTCCGCATCGTTCTCCTGGTTCTAGTCCTCCTGGGGGTGCACCGTGGCCGAAGTCGGCGTCGTAAGCGCGTATGCCCGGGGATGGTCGGCGTTTTTCCACTGGGCAGCGGAGCTCCGCTCCTCCATCCTGAGACAGTTCTTCATCTCGCTCTTTGTGTGTGGGCTTGCTGTCGCCGGAACGCTCTGGGCGGAGCTATCGCCCGAAGCCAATGCCGCATTTGGGGATTACCTTCGCGCCAGCACCATCGCCTATGTGATGCCAACGCACGTAGTGGCAATGGAACAGCCAACCAAATGGACTGGGCCTGCCGATAAGGCGGTTGCGCAATGGGCACCGTTCTTTGGCGGCCGCTCGGTAGGCTTCCTGTTGTGGCAGTGGTTCTTGCGTGCGCTGGTGTGGAGTGTACTGCTGGCGCCAATCCTGACCGCGCTCGTGATCTTCGCAGGGCGACGGATGACCGGGGACAAGCATCGGCGCGGCTCCCAGATTGAGGACACGACCTCCTGGGACTACCTCCATCGGCCCCAAATCCTGCTCGCCAGCGCCGTGGCGGGTGGCGCCGCGCTCGGGCTCATCGTCGCTGCTGCGTATGTGGCCACGCCACGAGGAATGGCGATGCTGCCGCACCTGCTCGTTGCGTGGATGGCGACCCATAGCGAGGCATTGGCCGCACTCCTGTCGCCCAACTGGGATGGGGCTACGATTTGGACGCCGGCGCCGGTGGGGCAACTGCTCGCACCCGCTGACAGTTATGCGGCCGTACTCAAGGTCATGGGCGGCGTGGGGTTGATGCCAATCACGCTGGCGGGTGGGTTTGGGGCTGTCCTGGGTGGTTATGCGACGGGCCTTTTGTGGCAACGGAACGCCGCCAAAGCCGTTGGCGACCAAGACCCGGGGATCATGACGCTCGGCGGCGTGCCAATCCCACGCAAGCGCGAGGTTTACCACTTCCTCATTTGTGGCGCGACGGGCTCGGGGAAGTCCGTGGCCAATACGCAGCTTTTGGCCACGGTACGCGAGCGCGGGCAGCGGGCCATCGTGTTCGATACCTCGGGCGAGTACATCGCGAAGTTCTATCGACCGGGTAGGGATGTGATTCTCAACCCGGGCGATGCGCGGGCGGCTGCTTGGACACCGTGGGCGGACATTCGTAGAGCGTCAGACGCACTCACGATGGGCGAGGCGCTATTCCCCAAGGGTGGTGACAAGAACGAGTTTTGGGCCCTGGCTGGGTCCAGCGTCTTCGCGGGGCTGTTGGAAAAGCTGTCGACCTGGGGCGCGCAGAAGAACTCGCACTTGGCCTATATGGTCGAAAGGCTCGGCCCGAAGCAGCTTATGGACGTGCTCAAGGGCACGGTCGGTGAGCGGTTTGTGGACCCCGGGGCCAAGGAGACGGCGACGAGTGTTGCGATGACCACGGCGGCGCAGCTGCGGTCGTTTCGCTACCTGCGCGACCCCGCCGAGGACGAAAAGCCGTTTTCGATTCGCCAGTTCGTCGAAGACGAGGGGGCCGACCGATGGATGTTCGTCGTGATGCGCGACGAGGATGCGGCTGTGATGAAGCCGCTGGTGTCGCTATGGCTGGATATCGCGATTTCGGCAGTCCTGTCGTTGCCTGGCGAGGACGAGTCCTTGCCCCAAGACAAGCGCCGGCGGCTATTTGTGTCGCTGGATGAGCTCCAGGCGCTACAGAAACTGCCAGCGCTGGATGGCGCGCTCCTGAGAGGTCGCAAGAAGGGTCTCTCGGTCACACTCGGGATTCAGTCGATCAAGGGTGTTCGCGCCATATATGGCAACAACGAGGCCGATGCACTGATGGGGCAACCGCAGACGCAACTTGTGTTGCGCACCCCGGAAGAGGGCACGGCGAAATGGCTTGAGGGGCAACTTGGCTCGGCGGAGATCGAGCGGGCGGGTGAGAGCCAACAGGTGGGCGTGGATACTAAGCAGCAAGGCGGGGTCAATTTGCAGCGCTCAGTAGCTCAGGAGGCGGCGGTCTTGGCATCCGAAATTCAGGATTTACCCGACCTCGTTGGCTATCTGAAGGTGGTCGGTGAACCGGTGAAGCGGGTGGTGTACATACCAGGTGGGCCGAAGCCCTCGTGTCCGGGGTTTGTGCAGGCGCCTGAGATTGGCGACCCGATGGCGCCGGCTATGTGGAATGCCATGGTCAAGGTGCATGAGGCTGAGAAGATGTTGATGGCGGGGGATGTGCAGGCGGCGAAGCGGGAATTGGAAGCGGCGAAAAAGCTGGCGGCTGGGCGAGATGCGGGGTTGGAAGCGCAGATTCAACGGCTTGAGGCGGCGTAACAAGAAAAACAGAGTGGCAGAACCAGGGAGGAGGGGCAATGACAGCGAGAGACACTTCTGAAGGTGGCGGCACCTGCGTAAGATGCAAATTGGAGCAGCGTATTGGCGCATACGGCGAGGCCTCCGAGTGGTCGACATGGCTCAAAACAGAGATCACGGAGTCGTCTGACGCGCTCGCGCTCCTGCACACTACAAGACCTGCTGGATGGGAAGAGACACAACACGACCTGTTTGAGAAGATGCGGTGCCGGCACGTATCGGCCCGCGATCTATCCGCTCTGATTGATGTGGAGGAACCAGTCGCACGCTTCGTGTGCTTGTGGAATCCCGGCACAAGCGAACTCAAGATAACCGATGAAACGCGAAAGCACCTCGCAGCAGCCAAGGTCTGCGAAGACTGTAGTGCGCATGTTGCGCGTGAGAAGGGTGGCACGTTCAGCGTCCGCGTGTGGGCACATGGAACCGACCGCCGGATTGGCGGCTCTTACACATCGTTGGGCGATGCGCTCTGCGACGCCCTCGCTTACGAGTGGCAACTCCACCACGCGCGCGTTGCGACCGACCCAACCCGAGCCGTCGGCGCAGTCCTCGACGGCCTAGAGTCTAAAGGCGGGCAAGCCTCAGCCGGCATCCTCGTACGGCTTGCCGAGCTAGAAACACGGGAATGGGGCTTGGTGCGAGTGGAGATGGGCGACCTTCTCGCAGACACGACGGACGAAGGTCCAACCGTACGAGGGGCGCGGGCGGCAGCTGAAGGTGCCCGCATTGAAGCCGAGATTGCCCTTTACAAGGCTATTGGAGAATCTCGCGAAACCCGAAACAGCACGAGACAGATGCCAAGGCCAGGGAATTTGGCCCCTGACGAATTGCTGCAGTCCTTGCGGCAGGGGCTCGAACGCACTTTCTATGCATGGGATCAGTACCGCGACCTAGAACCAACAGACAAAGTAGTGGAGGCTCGCCTCGGACGAGGTCCTGGCGGGTCCGTGTTTAATGCTTTCCTCGATGCGCGCAACCGAGCAGTGACGGTCATAAACAACCCGGAACGGTGCTTGGAGCTCCGGTCTCAACAATCCCTAGGCGTGAGTCGATAGAGGGCACTTCCTTCCCGAGGGGGGCCGAAGCCGTCGTGTCCGGGGTTTGTGCAAGCGCCTGAGGTCCGCGACCGGGTGGCGCCGGCGATGTGGAATGCCATGGCCACGGTGCATGCGGCCGAGCAGGTGTT
>JAKLEG010000304.1 GCA_022703175.1 Myxococcota bacterium
TGACCGGATCCATGGACTGCAATTATACCAAAGTTACAAAAGTTACAACAAACACGTAACTTCTTTAACATTTGTATAAATATACAGACTGATGCCGGGAATGCGGCACAAATCAGACAAACCCCAAGGCTCAGAGCTCAGGGCACCGCCACCGGCGCCGAGAAGACACCGGTGCGTCCGACGCTATTGGTGAAGGTTGCAGTCACGTTGCGCCCCGAAGGCACGGTCACCGGCAACACCCAGGGCTGCGTGACGTCACAGGTAAGGCTGCCGAGAAATGTCTCGCCTTGCACACCGGGGTCGGAGAACAACTCAACCACTCCGGGGGCAGGGCAGGTGCCGGTGATTTGGCTGCTGCTCACCGACGTGATCGCAGCCTGGGCCGTGCCCTCCGAAGAACTTAAGACGATTCCCTCTTGGCATTGGCTGATGCTGTTCTGGGTGATGGTGACAACGCCGGGAAGCTGTCCGTAGGAAGCAACGCCAGCGCTTGCTCCGCGGATGACATTACCAGGCCCCAAGAGCCAGCGCCCATTGCCACCGCCAACCCAAGCCATGCCGGAAAGCGCCGTGCCGAGATGACGACCGCTGCGATCGACACCGAAATAGTTGTTGCGAATCTCGACGAGGACGCCGTCTTCCAGTACTCCCTGAATAGTGCTCAGGGTGACCGCAAACACGTTCCCCTCGACCACCACCCGATCAAAAAGCACCAGGGCCTGCGCCAGGTTGCCGAGCTGACCCGAGGGTGTGACGCCAAAATCGTTGTCGAAGATGCGGACCTGCCCGGTGCCGGCCCAGTCGAGTCGAACGCCAATATCGCCGCCCACGAAGGCGTTGCCCGGCCCAATAAGGGTGTCGCTCGTGCCGAGGTTTGGCTCCAGAGCAACATAACGGGCATCGAGAACGCATCCCGCCACCTGAGAGCCAGCAAGACGCAACTTCTGCGGCAGACGCTCCAGCACCAGTCCGACCAACAAGGAACCGGACACAGCCTGCCAAACACAGCTCTGACAGGCGGTATCGAACGCGCTCGACCATGAAAGCACCACGCCGCGGTCACGCGCATCGATACATATCGGACCATTGATCGAGGGAAAGGCCACATCGAGATCGATCACAATCACGCCGGGTGCGCTGGCCGGAAAAATCTCTGGAGAAAAGAAGATCTGGTCGATGCCCGGCCGATTCGTAGAAATCCAAAGCGCCTCAATGAACGACAAGGTCGCCCCAGCCTGGCTTGGATCGGCCAGCGTCTCTCCACCGTCGAGCGTTGTCTCTAACGTATTGACGACCAGCGGTGGTGAGTCGCTGGGCGGGCACGCGGGCACGTCGAGCGCTGCGGCGCGCTCACCCCAAGGAGTGATTGCGACTTCGGCATCGCCGTGCGGGGTCAGTGCATCGCCGCGGTCGCGGATCGTCACGGTAAAGCCGCTACGCCCGCAGGCAGCGCTCAAAACACTTACAAGACAAATGGCCACCCCACGCATCCAACACCCTCCACTTACGGTTCGCGCTGCGCCCGACACCAATCGCGCCAAACACGTGCCTGGTCGGTGAAGCGGCCGGGGGTCTGCAAATAGCTCTCATAGGCAACCAAGGCGCCCTGGCAATCAGCCAACAGCGTCCGTCGCAAAGTCGCCTCCAGAAAATAGCTCTCATGCACATGGGCGCCATAAGGTTCGAGCCGCCGGTACTCACGCAGCCACTGCATCGCTTCGTCGCCATCACCCGCCTGCAGCGCCAGCGAACCGAGCTTGAACACCGCCTCCGCGCCCAACGGCCCCCGTGGATAGCGCTCGACGAAGTGGCGAAACGCGGCACGCGACTTCATCGTCGCACCCCGTTCGAGGTGATATTGAGCAGCCTCAAAGGCCGCATTCTCGCCCGCAGGAGTTTGCGAAAACTCCCGCGCCACACGCTCGTAAAGCTGCAACGCTTGCTCAACCTGAGCTCTCCCCCGATAGCAGTCGGCCACCGTCGCAAGCTCTGCGGCCCATTCGCTTCCGGGGTGACGCACAGCCGAGTGTTCCCAGCGCTGCAACGCCGCCTGACAATCACCGCGCCGCGCCAGCGCCGAGGGTGCCTCTGGAGGCGCAACAACGCCCCCCAAGGCCTGCTGCCGTGGCCGTACAAGGGCAGGCGCCGCAGCAGCAGGTCGCCACGTCGATGAGCCAGGGGGGAGCACCGGTTGCCCCTCATCGGCGTCGAAAACACGAGCAAGTTCGGCCTGTTGTGTGTATGTCAACGGCGTAGCCAGTTCGCGTCCCGAGGGTGTTGCGCGCCACAAGGCACCGGCAACCACAACTCGCGTGGTGCGCTCGCGATAGGTGACGCGCACCTGACCCGACAGCACCACCACCTCATCAAGCAAAGGAGTGCTCGTCACAGTGAACGTTGCCTCTTGGGCCTCCACATGCAGCCTCTCGGTTGCCACGCGCAGCCACCCCGCAGACGCGTTGGGTAACGAAGCCACCGCCAACGTACCGCGATGAATCTGCATCTCTTCGACACGCATCGAACGCGGCCCTACTTCGACCTCGGTGTCGGCCAAGCCAAGCCAGCGGGCACGGGTACTTATCAACGCGAAACGGCTGGCGGGCCCAGCGCGCAAGTGATCGGCCAGCGCTACGGGAGCAGACGCAACAAGCCCCCGGACGCCTGCCGCTGACGGTCGTCGCCAATCGACCTCTCCTTGCCAACGGGCAAGCCTCAGCGGTTGCAGCTCTGGTTGACTTGCACCAGATGCCGCGACGGGCACGACCCTGGATGTCTCGCCACGTCCAAACCAAACACCCCCCACGATAAACGTGGCCACCGCGGTGCCCGCAAGCCACCAGGCCCAGCGCCAAGACAGCGGGTTGAGAGCCGTGGCTGGTACCGCACGCAGCGCCTGGGCCTTAGCACGGGCTTGCGGTTGTAGGCGTAGCCACAATGCGTCCTCGTCGGGCACCGATAGGTCCGCATGCACCCAAGCGTGCGTCGCGACCAAACTCGCATGAAACGCCTGCACCTCGGCTGCACACGTAGAACAAGTGGCGAGATGGGCTTGTACGGCGGCCGAGGGCAACGCCGTGGCCCGGGCCAAGTCGGGCAGCAATCGTTGAACGTCAGCACAGGTGGCGACAGGTTCAGACCTCATGGACGCTCCTTGCCGCGACGTACGTCAGCCAAACGTCTGCGCGCGACACCGCGCAAGAGCCAGTCACGCGTGCGTTTGATGCGCTTCCAGGCGGCATCGGCCGAAAGCCCCACGCGTGCCGCAATCTCGCCAAGCTCCAGCTCTTCGACGTAGTACAACAGGAACGGCAGGCGTTTCTTGACAGGGACCGCTTCCAGCATCTCGTACAGTTGCGCAACCTGCTGTTGGACTGCGACCTCTCGCTCCGGCGTGCGATGGTCTTCGACGGGTGTCACGACGCTCTCCCCATACCGCTGCATGGCACGCAAGCGGCGACCGCGCGTGCGCGACGCCGTAAGCGCCACGCGCACCGTGATGCCAAACAACCAGGTACGAAACTGCGAGCGACCTTCAAACCGTTCGATGGAAGCAAAGGCCTGCGAGAACACCTGTTGAACCGCGTCGGCGGTGTCGGCCCCCGGCCCCAACACCAGACGCAAGTGCCCGACCACAGCGCGCACATGGCGCCGGTACAACAGCTCAAAGGCGCGCTCATCCCCAGCGCGACAACGCGCCACCAGGCAGTCATCGTTAGGTGCTGCAGCATCCACGGTGGGCCCGACGGTAGTCGGTTGAGCATCATCCAGAGATTCACTCTCTCCTTGTGCGTTTTGTTGCCGCATCGACGCGCCACCGACAAAAAATGACTTAAAAGATGTACGAAAATCCTGCCTTGATCCCAATGGCAGAGTGGCCTGTGTTCAGAACCGGTTCGTCATCCACGACGGCGATGGGATGCCGGTTCAGGTAGCGGACATAGGTTCCAGACAACACCAGGCGTACTGCCCGGTAGGTCAGGCCTGCGCCTACCGATGCGCACGGGCCAACGTTTGAGTAGCCCTGCCCAGAGAACGCGACATCACGTCCGTGGGCGGCCAGCATCAGATAGCGGAACTCCGCCCCCAAGGCCGCGAAGCCAAAATAGTGACGCTGCAAAAGCTCGACCCCAACGCCACCTTGCAAAGTCACCATCTGCGCGTCGACACGATAGTCAGACCCACGTACCTGCACCGGGCGCCAAACCCCCATCTGCACGCCGCCGTGGAGCCACTCGCGCACCATTTGGAGGCCCAACTCAGCCCCAAGAGTCTCTTGCCCGACCGGTAGCCAATGCCGCCACCCGACCGCGATGTCCGGCCTCAGGTGCCACCCGACCGGGAATTCTGGCTCTGGCCGCTCAAAAGCTTGGCTGGCCGCCACAGCGGGCGTGGTGGCCCCCCCCCTCTATTGGAAATGCACCTATACTTTCAGGGAGATAGGGCTCCAACGTCGCCACCACCATCAACGCCACCGTGCGGGCCAAATCGGCGCTCAGGCGCCCTTGCAACGCAATACGAAACGTCGAAAGCAGCTCCCCATGGGGGGCTTGGACCGCCACCACCAGGTCACCCCCGGGTGCGGTCAGCGCGGCCGCCACGTGCCAGCAGGTTGTCTCCTCGTGCTCCGTTGTCACCGTCTCGATCGGCCATGTCGGCAGGCGCAAGCGCAACGCCGCTAGCAATTCGGCGGTGGTGAGTTGGGTAGGTACATCCGTTGGCAACGTCGATGCAGGTGCTTGGCTCAACTCAACGAGCACACAGCGACTGGCACGAAGAGGCGAGTTGGCATCGGCACCGAACGGCACACCCAACACAACAAAGGCTAACAAGCCATTCATGGCGGTACACATGCTCCTAATGCCTACCACATCGCACACCACCAACACCTTCGCACTCCGAATCTTGAGCCCTGCAGATTTCTGTCAGTCGCGACGGCGTTCGGCAACTCAAGGGCGAACAACGCGAGAGCAGCCGACCACGCAAGGTCAGCGACAGACTCAGATTGCTTTCGGTCGGCAGACGCACAGAAACGAGAGGTACCATGAAGACCCGATGCGCTTCGCGGATGGAAACCAGCTTTTGGTCCATGAATCGGGAGATGACACCCGCCCACAAGGTCTCGTTTATACGCGAGATTGATGCCACCCTGCTCGATCGGGCGCGGCTGTCGGTCGGCAGAGCCTCTTACACAGCGATGGTCGTAAAGGCTGCGGCGCACCTGTTGTTGGAGTTCCCGTACCTCAATAGAGGCATCTTCCCGGGTTGGTTGGGCAAACGGCTGGTAGAGTTTGAATCCACAGATATTGCCGTGGCCGTGGAGCGACGGGTGCCCAATGCCGACGCCATTGTTTATGCTCACGTGCTGCGCGACGTCGAGCACCGCGACTGCCGGACCCTACATACCGACCTGATGAACTTGAGCGACCCGAACGAGACCCAACACCTGCAGCGCTGGCAGAATTTCTTGTGGTTGATGCAACACACCCCGACGTGGCTAGCGCAATATCTAATCGGAGCGCCCAAATACTCCCCACGCCTGTGGCAAGAGCATCGGGGCGGAGCCTGCTTCGTGAACTCACCAGCCAAGTACGGCGTGGACTGGTTGGTCGCGGACATGATTTGGCCGCTCACCTTTTCGTTCGGGTGGGTCAAGGAGCGGCCGTGGGTAGTGGACTCGACCGTCCAGGTGCGTCGCACGATGCCCCTCATCATGATTTTCGATCGGCGCATCATGCAGGGAGCGTTGGCGGCGCAGGCGTTCAATCGTTTCGCGCAAATTTTGGAAACCGCAGATCCGAACGTCTTTGCTGGTCGTGACACCGGCCGGTGGTCGGCAGCGCAGGTCCAAACGCAAGCATACGCTTGCTAGTCGTAGCGCATCGCATCCACCGGCCGCGCCCGTGCCGCGTTGAGGGCCGGATATAACGTGGCCAGGTGCGAAATCACCAATGCGGCAAAAGCTGTCTGCAACACCTCGGCGGCGTTGAGACGCACATGCAGCGCCCCAATCATGTAGACGTCCGAAGGAATGACAATGCCGGTTTCGGCGATGATCCAACAAACCCCCAAGCCCAACAACACACCGATGAGCATCCCAACACCGCCGACCAACCAGCCTTCCAACACGAAAATCTTCATGATGCTCGCGTCGCGTGCGCCCAACGCTTTTAACAAGCCAATTTCTTTCGATTTCTCGACCACGCCTTGAAACAAGGTGGAGGCGATGTTGAAGGCGCCAACAATGACGATGAACGTGAGGACTAAGAACATCACGATCTTTTGATACTTGAGCGCAGCAAAGATGCCACCGTTCAACTCGCGCCAGTCGAGCGTACGAAACGGATAGCGCCCCACTGCCCGCGCCACGTCGTTGGCCACGAGCTCCACCAGGTCGGGGTCGCGCACCTTGAACTCCACGCCGTTCACCGCATGCCCAAGTCCCATCAGCTTTTGCGATGCCGCCAAATCCACATAGATAAGCCGCGCATCAAAATCGTGCATGCCTGAGCGAAACACGCCGGTGACCCGAAACTCCATTCGTTTGGGCGCATTGCCGCGTGCACCCGCGATGCCGATCGGTGTCGTGAGCGTCACCGGTGTGCCGAGCACAAGCTCCAGTTTTTTGAACAGCTCTGCCCCCATCACGAGCGAGGGCAGATTGTCCACCGGGGCCATGACCGTGGGCAGGTGCTGCCCAGAGGTGGGGTCGTACGGCTCGCAGTTGCCCGGCGCGGTAAACTGCTGACATAGGCTGCGTTCGATCCCCGTGACCAAGCCAGCACGGACAGGATCCACGCCCTTAATCAACACGCCGACGCCGCGCTCGCCCGTGGCCAACATCGCCTCATTGAACGTGAAGGGACCAGCCGCCAGCACCGCCGGATGCTTCAAGCCTTCGGCAGCCACCTTCTCGTACTCGGTGAAATCCAAACCGTATTTCTGCACCACAAAATGCGCGTTGGTGGCCAAAATGCGGTCTTGGATATCGGCTTGGTAACCGCTCATCACCGCCGTCACAGCCACCAGCGCCGCGACGCCCAACGCCACACCAATCACAGCGACAATGGCTGTGGCCGACACCAAACCACTCTTTTGCGACAACAGATGCCGCACGCCGATTTGAGCCTCGAACTTGAACGACAGATCGGGTGTGCCTTCGGACATCAACAGGAACGCCACCGAGCCACCGAACACCGCCAAGAGGTAGCCAACAATACCGAACAGTCCCACCATCCGGTCCCA
>JAKLEG010000305.1 GCA_022703175.1 Myxococcota bacterium
TCCCGGTGTAGCTACGCGAAACACGGTTTTCCACGCGTGATTCGCGGATGTTCATCAACTGCAATTGGAGCACCACCTTGTCACCGATGGCCGTAAGATTGCCGGTCACCAGGTAGTCTGCGCCCAACGCACCGCCCACCTCCGCAAGACACGTGTCATCGCTACACCCAAGCAACTGCTGATTCGACTCATACTGCAACAGCCGCACGATATCTTGGCTGGAGATCGCCTTGAATAGCCCCAGTCGATCCAACACCTCTGGCACCATCGCGCTCAACGACGTTAACACGTCGCGTGGAAAGCCTTCGTTGGCCGACAGATCCATGACCGCAAGCTTCATCTTGGGCGTGTTACCAAACGCTGCTGTCGCCCCGACTTGACGCAACGGCGGTGCTACCGGAGACGTTGCCACCTTAGGCGCGGCAGCAGGCGCTGACACCACGCTCACAGGGCTGAGCACGCTAGGCGCAGTTGCGCTTACCAGTCCAGCACACACGCGCAGCAGCTCGTCTCGCCGCGCATACTGCGGCTTTCCCTTGGCCGCGATGACCTTCGCCCACTCCTCACGACTAATCGCTACCTTGATACGGCTCCCCTTCTTGAGCTTCTTTTTGGTTGCTCCACCCTTCTTGGCCGCCACCTTCAACGTGCCGCTCAGGACACACTCTGCAGGTGACGCGACACTTTCGGCTTGTCCCGGAACAGCCACCAGCAGCAACAAGACAATCGTCAGGGCGTTTCGCATGGTGTCTCCTACAACCCCCGCGCGATTGCGGCCTGACATTGCAGTCGCGCAAGGTCCGCCACGGGCGCACCCCTCTGGCAGCCGGGCCCCTGTCCCGAGACACATACTTCGGTGGGCACACACGCATCGCCCCCAACCTCACCGATAGCGAGCAGAGCGTCCTTATTTGAGCCCCAACAATCGAGGGAATGATCGCTGTGGAGTGCACACATCACCGAACCTGCGCCGCTCAACGCAATGACGTCCTGTAGCGAGGCGCCGCAGGGCTCTAGTGAATAGCAATCTCGCGCTGCCTCTTTGGCGCACACGGGCACCGCCGAGGTGTTGGACTCCAAATACATGCCGTTCCCCACGGCGCCCATATAGCCGTCGCCCCAACACCGAACCGTACCATCACCCATGAGCGCACAGCTCACTCCGACCCCAGCGGCCACGCTCAACGCCCCCGTCAGAGGCACACAAACACCACTGTGCCCAGCTTCACACACAGCCCGTGGGACGGCCGCCAGATCGATCGCAACGCCAGTCCCTAGGCCGCCATACTGCCCGGACCCCCAACAAACCACTGCCCCCGAAGCCAGCACCGCACAGGCATGACTGTCACCCACCGCGACGGCCACAGCATCGGTCAGTGGCGCACACGGGCTGTCACTGCTGTCAGGTGCACAAACACGGGTCGGGTTGGGCGCGAATACCGGCGGCATCAGCCCACCTTCGCTGCCGTTTCCTAACTTAGCGTCATTCCCATATCCCCAGCATCTAAGCCCACCGTCGGTCATCAACGCGCAGGTGGTGTCGGTGCCGGCGGCCAAGCCAACGACGCCCGTCAGTGGCACACATGTGGCACCACTACCCTCGGCGCACACGGTGACAGGATTGAGCGCGCGATGCGCTGGATTCGAGCCATCGTAGTAGTCGCACAGCGGCGCGGTCCCGTCCCCCGACTGCCCACACTCATTGGCCCCCCAGCAACGGACCTCGCCGGATTCCAACAATGCGCAAGTGTGAAACAATCCCGCAGCCACCTCCACCGCGCCGGCAAGCGGCACACAGGTCGCGCCGCTTCCCGAGGCGCAGACCCTTGAGGCATTGCGGACGTCTACGTCGGTGCCCGTGCCCAATTGTCCATAGGCGCCCCAACCCCAGCAGGCGACCTGCCCACCCTCGATCAAGGCGCAGCTATGCTCAAGTCCAGAGGCCACCGAAACCGCCGTGCCCAAAGGCTCGCAGCTTACGCCCGCGCCACGTTCGCACACGGGCATCGCGTATGGCTGATAGTCGGTAAAGCCCACGCCCAAACGCCCATAGTAGCCAGCCCCCCAACAATAGGCTGCGCCGTCCACCAACGCACACGCGTGGCTGCCGCCTGCGCTTACTGTATCGACACCAGACCAGGGCACGCACGTAGGCCCGGCGCCAGTCAAACATGCCCGGGACGGCGTCGGGTTCTGCCAGCCCTCGATGGCCCCGAGCCCTAACTGGCCGTCGGAGTTATTCCCCCAGCACCATAAATCCCCGCCCGTCCGAACCGCGCAGCGATTACCGCCCCAAGAGGCTAACCCCGCCGTCAACGTCGTGACCCCCGTCAGCTTGGACGAAACAGCGTTGTCCAAACAATCCTTGCTCGCGTCATCCCAGGCCCCGGTCAAACAGACGGCCACGGGGTTGTCGCGTTGCGTCGTCGTGCCATCAGCGAGGTCTTGGTAGCTGTTGTCGCCCCAGCACCAAACCTCACCGTTCTCAAGCCATGCGCAATTGGAGTACTCGCTCATCGCCAAGCCCACCGCGTTGGCGAGCGGCGCAGCATCAGTGCCCTCGCAGCCGGGCGGGATGGCGGCGGAGTTCCACGTCCCAGAACGACAGACACCTACCGGGTAGGGGCTCAGGGTGTGCGTCGCATCACCATTGCCTAGTTGACCGGACGTGTTGTCGCCCCAGCAGCGCACCTCGCCCGTGCCAGCCAAGATGGCACAGGTGTTGTAGTAGGCAGTGTCGACCACAACCGCGCCAGAAAACGTCGAGGGCAAACCACCATCCAAGCAATCATCCACGGTCACATCGTAGCTGCCCGACACGCAGACTTTGGTCGGACTGAGCTGGGTATCATTCATGCCGTCCCCAAGTTGACTAGACCAAGCACTCCCCCAACAGCGGACCTCGCCCCCCGCAACAATCGCGCAGGTGTGGTCGGCCCGAGAGGCCAGTTGAGTGGCACCGCTAAGAGGCACACATCCCCCCACACCATCGGCCACGCACACCGGGGTAGGGATGGGCACCGTGTTGTCCGCTGCATTAGCACTGCCGACCTGCCCGTAGTTGTTCAGTCCCCAACAGCTCACGTTGCCGGTGCCGCTGCTAAGTGCGCAGGTGTGCTCACTGCCAAGCGCCAAACGTTCAACCCCTGTGAGCGACGCGGTGCAGGTTGCGTCCACGCACACCGGGCTCGGTGTATAAAACGACGCCGCGGTTCCGTGGCCGTTGGCGAGCTGAGCGTGATCGTTGCTCCCCCAGCAAACCGGCGTGCCATCGGCACGCAATGCGCACGTATGCACAGCGTTCGCAGCAATCTGCACCACATCCGTCAACGCCGCGCTGCAAAAAAAGGCCCCACCGCCGTCGCAAACGGGCAGCGGGTTCAACACCGACAGCCCCAAACCGTTGCCCACCGAGGGTGAACCTGAATCTTCGTTGTTCCCCCAACACCGGACCTCACCGCTCTCCCCCAGAGCACAAGACGCAAGCCCCCCCACACTGATATGGCCACGCGCGCCCTCGCAGCTGCCACACTCTGGCTGCATCGCCTGCACACCCGGCGCATACGCGCGCCCAACCGCCAGGCTGGGCATCCGACGCGGTCCTCGCGTGGTCGACGCAATCGTGATCTCAAGCTCACGATCCAAGGTTGAGCTGCCGTGTGCTGTGGCACCACGCCGATCATTCACCGTCCAACTCGCGGCATAGGTGCCCGCCGTTGGCTCGGTGAGTACGCAGCGCAGCCCCTGCGTCGAGGCGGTCACCGACGCACAGGCCGCCACCGCTCCACTGGCGGAGTCGAACTCCACTCCCGACTGTGTGTCGAGCTGAACCTGTCCTGGCACCACCAACTCACACGTCGATGATATGTCAGGAGCCGCCGTCCATGTCAGTTGGGGTGCGAAAGAGGTGTGTCCAGCCGCAATGATCGCGGGTCCTTCGCCGGCCTCGTTCACCGGCGTCACTCGGTAGCTATAGTCGGCATCCGGCAGCAGCTCGGCGCTGGCATCCACGTAGGGGTTGGTAGCAAGCGGCGCGTCATCCAGCCATGCGTATTCACCCGCAAGCGGCGCGCGCTCAATGCGGCGATAGGTCAGGTAGAAGTTTGGATCAGTCACTGTAAGTTCGAGCGTGGCCGGATGAATCGGCACGATCGATAGTGCCACCAGCGCGCTGGGCGTCGTCACATGCGTAACCGTCGTCGTGGCGGTCGCAGCGCACAGCTCGCCGTTCACGGTGCGATAGCTGACCACTTGGTAGTCGTACTTGTTGCCGGGCTGTAAGTCCGTATCCAAAAAGCTCTGCTCAAGCACGCCGACACGCGCCAACTCACCATAACTCTCTTGCGGGTAGCGCCGCCGCAACACCTGGGCGCCTTCGGCATCGATCCCAACCAAAAGCCAACTGAGTCGAACCCCTTCGGCCTCGATCCCAAGCGTCAGATCCTGAACCACGGCCGTCGGCGCACATCCAAGGCTGTCAGTCGGCGCCTTGCGGGAGTCAATGCGGTGCAACCACGGGTCGTTACACCCAAATCCAAGGGCCAGGCCCAACAACGCTGCACCAACGCCTAGATCGTTTCGCATACGAACCTCTCACACGAAGCATACCCGTATCACACGACACCGCAGGTGTCGTTGCATCATAGGCAGCGCAATCAGACCGCGCCACCGGGGGTTCGCCTTGAGGGGAGAGCGAAAACGACGGAGCAGGGCTCCGTCGCCTACAGCCTAGCTAAGGTGATTATTCACAAGCTTCGTCATCTCGAACATATTCACTTGCGCCTTGCCGCCGAAGATCTTCTTCATCTTCTCGTCGGCGTTGATCATGCGCTTGTTCTTCTCGTCTTGCAGGTTGTTCTTCTTGATGTAGGCCCAAATCTTCTTGGTAACTTCGGTCCGCGGAAGAGGCTTGTCGCCGACCACGTCGGCCAAAATTTGGTCGGGGGTCATCGGCTTCATGAAGGCGGCGCTCGGCTTCCGTTCGGTCTTCTTAGTGGGCATCGGAGTAACTCCTCAGTGTGTCAGTTGTTGGGGCTCGAAACGAGTTCTCCCCGCTTGTTGGGCGCCTATTGTGCCGCGTTTGGTCCGCGGCGCAACAAGAAAAATGCCAGTTCCGCGTTCCTTGACAGCCGTCAAGGGCCTCATTAAGTCTGCCGTCTCAACTGAACCAACAACGAGGCAGACCGTGAAATTTCTAGTCACAGTCAAAAGCGTCGAGGACCCTGAGCTAAAGGTACGGATCAAAGCCGACGGTTCATGGATCGAAACCGACCAAGTCAAATACGTCGTCAACCCGTTCGACGAAATCGCCGTCGAAGAAGCGCTACGTCTGCGTGACGCCCACACCGGCGAAGTCGTCGTCGTTACCGTCGGCAAGAAGAGCGCCGAACAGCAATTACGCACAGTGTTGGCGATGGGGGCTGATCGCGGCATCCACGTCCTGTGCGACACCGCGCTCGATCCAGTCGCTGTCTCAGCGGCGCTGCACAAGGTCGTGGAAACAGAAAAACCTGACGTTGTCATGATGGGCAAACAGGCCATCGATGACGATCAGGGTCAAACCGGTGCGATGCTCGCCGAGCGCCTGGGATGGGGCCAAGCCTGTTTTGCGTCGAAAGAAGCGAGTCTCGAATCCGACGAAGAGAAGGCCAAGAAGCCCGGCATCAAGATCGCACAAGGTCAAGCCGAGGTGACCCGCGAGGTCGACGGCGGCATGGAAACGGTGTCGGTGGCGCTGCCTGTGATCATCACCACCGACCTGCGGCTCAACACGCCCCGCTACGCATCCCTGCCAGGCATCATGAAGGCCAAAAAGAAGGAAGTGAAGGAGCTGCCGCTCGCGACGCTCGTTCCGAACTCGGCTCTGGCGGTCAAGGTACTCAAGTTGGAGCCGCCGCAACAACGCAAGGCCGGCGTCAAAGTCCCCGACGTGCAGACGCTCGTCGACAAACTCAAGCACGAAGCCAAGGTGATGTAAGGAGCGGCCATGTCCAACATCCTCGTTTTTGTCGAACACTCTCAGGACAAGCCCAAGAAGGCGGCCTTGGCCGCGATTACCTTCGGCCAACAGTTGGCGCAGAAGTCGGGCGATACCCTTAACCTCGTGTTGATCGGCCCCGGCGCCGCCGACGCAGCCCATCAGGTCCAAGGTTTCGGCGCGGCCAAGGTGCTGGTCGTCGACCACCCAGCGCTCGCCAGCTACTCCACCGAGGGAACGCTTGCCGCGCTCACTGGCGCGGTAAAAGCACTGGACGCGAGCAGCGTCGCTGCAGCCTCGTCATCCACCAGCAAGGACGTCCTGCCCCGATTGGCTGTCCGCATGAACGCGGGGATGGCCAGCGAAGTCACCGCGGTGGTAGACGCGAAGACGTTCAAGCGCCCAATGTGGGCCGGTAACGTGGTAGCCACGGTTGAGCTTACGAGTACCACCAAGGTCTTCACAGTGCGTGCCACCGAGTTCGCGGCTCCAAGCGCGGGCAGCGCCTCCCCGATTGAGGCTCTCGCCGTTGAGATGCATCCCGAGAGCTTCAAGGCCAAGTTCGTCTCGCTGAAGGCAGTAAAGAGCGAACGCCCTGAGCTCACCGCCGCCAACCGCATTATTGCCGGCGGTCGAGGCACCAAGGGTCCGGAGGGTTTCAAGCTTATCGAACAGTTGGCTGACGCGCTGGGTGCCGCCATCGGCGCAAGCCGCGCTGCTTGCGATGCGGGTTGGGTCCCCAACGACCTGCAGGTTGGACAAACAGGAAAAATCGTGGCCCCCGACCTCTACATTGGCGTGGGGATCTCGGGCGCCATCCAGCACTTGGCCGGTATGAAAGGTTCCAAGGTCATCGTCGCGATCAACAAAGATCCTGAAGCACCGATCTTCCAGGTGGCGGACTATGGCTTGGTCGCGGACCTGTTCAAGGCCGTGCCCGAGTTGTTGGAAGCCCTAAAGAAGGGCTAGGCGAAAGCGCGATTTAGTTCCCAGGCGTCCAGACCAATTCAGGTCTGAGCCATCCTAGCTGCAATAATGCCGAACGTCCCAAGGCCGTCAGATGACCGCCGGTGGCGCCGTCTGTGATCAACACGAGGCCCAACCCGAGAAGGAGCCAGAACCCGAGTCGCGACACGAGCCTCCATGCGCGTGAGTATGTCTTTGGCATCGAAGAGGACTCCAGGAGCGCCTCCCTACCACTGAATGGCATACGAGCCATAGGCCAGATCGTTCTCTCGCCACTGGTAGCCAAGACTCCCCGCCGG
>JAKLEG010000306.1 GCA_022703175.1 Myxococcota bacterium
CCGGCGGCGATGGAAGGGCTTGAATCACTGTTGATGGAGGCCCCGAACAAGGCCGATATCGCTCAGATTTTGGAGCCCATCTACACGGCGAAACAGGACCACGAGAAGCTCGCAATGGTGCTGGAGGCGCGCCTGGACGCCACCGCCGACCTGCAACAGAAGAAGGGTCTGCTGCGTCGCATCGGCGATATCTACGAAAACCGACTGCAGAAGAAGGAGCTGGCGTTTGCGATGGCACGCCGCTCCTTGCACGAAGATCCAGCCGACATGGGCGTCCGGATGTGGATCGAGAAGCTGGCGGGCGAAACCGGCGCCTTGGCCGAATTGGGGCGCACATACGTAGAAGAGGCCGAGCGGGCTCCCACGGCGCTGGCGTTGCAGTTCCATCGTCGCGCGGCTGCGATCTATCACGAAAAGCTGAATGACTCGGGCGCCGCCGTCACGGAATACCAAGCGATTCTAGCGATTGAGCCGAAGGATGAGAAGGCGCTCTCGGGCCTTGAGCAGATCCTGCGCGCCACTCAGAACTACGTGGATCTCGCGGCGTTGTTGCGTAAGCGCCTAGAGATGACCGCGGTGCTGGAACGCAAACGTGAGCACCTCACCGAGATCGCTTCGCTGCAGGCCAAGGAAATGGGCGATCCGCAATCGGCGGTGGCGACTTACCGCGAGATTCTCGCGCTGGTGCCCGAGGATATCACCGCGTTCGGCAACCTAGAGCAATTGCTCGCACAGCTTGGTCAGTGGGAGGGGTTGGCACAGGTCTACGAGGCAGAGACCACCCGCCTTGCCGATAAGCGTGGCCGGGATGTTGTCGCCCGCCGCCTTGAGTATATGTACCGCCGCGGGCGGATTTTGGATGAGCAGTTCGGCGAACGCGAAGCGGCCGCGAAGGTGTTCGAAGCGGTACTCGCCGAGAATATCGCCCACGCTTCTACGGTGGCCTACCTTGAACAGCGCGCGCAGCAAGGCCTATACGAGGGCATTCTCATCCTCGAAAAGGTCTACGCGTCGCAGAAGCTTTGGCAGAAGTTCGTGGAGCTTCTGGAGATCAAGCTGAAGTTCACGCCGGAAACCGAGCGGCGGCGGCCCATCTATCTTGCGCTTAACGAAACATATGACCGCGAGTTGCGGGTATACGACATGGCCTTTTTGGCGTTGTCGCGAGCCTACAACGAAAACCGCGCAGATCTCGATCTCTTAGCCAAGATGGAAGAGTTGGCCAGCCGGGCCAATAATTGGGCGGAGCTGGTGGAAATTGTTGGCGCCGACACGGGGGCCATCGCCGATCCGGCCGCACGTCAACACACGTTGCGTCGCATGGGCAGCATCTGCGGAGAGAAGCTGAACGACGTTCAGCGCGCCACAGCTTTCTTGCAGCATGCCTTGCAGTACGACCCGAGCGACGATGAGGCGTTGGCGGGTCTGGATGCGCTGCTTGAGAAGAACCAGATGTGGGCGGCGTTGGCCGAGCTGCTCGAACGTCGCATCGAGCTGTCTCATGAGCCGGCCGCCAAGAGCAAACTGCTGGAGCGATTGGCCGCAGTATGGGCCGACCGGATGATGGACGCCGAGGCGGCGTTGCGTTGCCACAAGCAGATCCTGGAGATCGATCCCGATCATCCGATTTCACTCAAGTCGATGCAGAAGCTCTACGCCGAAGTCCAGGACTGGGACTCATTGGCGAAGAACTTGGCTCGACAAGAAACGGTACTGACGAGCCCCGAGGAACAGGTCCGCATTCATGCAGCGGCCGGTACCCTCTACACCGAGGAGCTCTCCGACAATTCGCAGGCCATTGAGCATTGGAAAAAGGTCGTTGCGCTCGACCCGATGCACCAAGATGCCTGTGACGCCTTGGAAATCTTGCTGACGGCTGAGGAGCGTTGGGAAGAGCTGGCTGAGCACTATCGCGGCCAGCTTAGCCACACGCAGGATCCGGCCGAGAAGGGCGAGATCAATCGCCGATTGGGCGTGATTCTAGGTGAGAAGTTGGGCCGCTCGGAAGACGCACTGGGCAGCTGGTTGGAAGTCTTGGGGGGCGATGCCAAAAACTTGGACGCCTTGCGAGCGCTGTTGGGCTTGTACACCGAGCGCGCCATGTGGACCGAGTTCGTCGGCATCGCACGGCGCATTATTCCGCTCACCGATCCGGCCGAAGCCAAAGAAGTGCGTATCATGCTCGCCAAGGCCTTAGGTGAGAACCTGGGCCAACGGGATGAGGCGATCAAGCTAGCCCGCGAAGTGCGCGCGACCGAGCCGCACACCGCCGACCAAATGACTCGCATCGCTGAGATGTTGAAGAACATCGAAGCGTTTGACGAAGCGGTTATTTCATTGGAGAAGGCGGCCGCGCTCGAGGGCGACAATACCATCAAGGTTGCGCTCTATTATGAAGCGGCCGAGTTGTACCGCGACAAGCTCGGTAGACCGAACGATGCGCGCGGTGCCTATGAGTCGATTCGCGCAGTGCAACCTGACGACGTGCAGGCGCACACGGCACTGGCCGAGGTCTATCGAGCCACCACTGAGTGGCGCAAGCTTGTGGCATTGCACGAGGAGTTTGTGCCGTACGCCACTGATGCTGCTCGGCTTGCGATCTTGGTCGAGATCCGCAACGTCCAAGATGAGAAGCTCGGCGAAAAGGAAATGGCGTTCATCGCCGCCTGTCGCGTCTACAAGGAGAATCCCGCCGACCAAGAAGCCGCGTCGGTGTTGGAGCGCCTGGGAGTCGAGACCGAGGGCTGCGAAGAGTTGGTCGCAGTCATCGAGGACGAGATCGAGCATATTGTCGACTCGGCAGCGAAGATTGCCACATTCAAACGGTTGAGCCGCGTCTACGCTGAGAAATTGAAGGACGTCTCGCAGGCGGAGCAATCGTTGGAGCGGGCGCTGGCGATCGAGCCGGCCGATCTGCAAGCCTTGGATTCGCTGGCGACGTTAGGGGCACAGGAAGAACGCTACGACAAACAGCTCGCTGTTTTGGAGCGCAAGCTGTCTGCCGTGGTAGAGGATACGGCGAAGAAGGCGATACTCTTTGAGATCGCTCGCATTGACGAGGACAAGATCCAAGATGCCGAAGCAGCGATTGCCGCTCACAACCGCGTCTTGGAGATCGATGGCGCCGATGGCCTGGCACTCGACAACCTAACGCGTTTGTATGAGCGCGAGCAGCAATGGCCCGAGTTGGCACGCACGCTGACTCGTAAGGTCGAGCTGGCCACCGACCCGGCGATTGGTATCAGTTTGCGAGCACGCTTGGCGTCGCTGTGCGAGAGCGAACTGAAGGACCCAGATGCGGGTATCCAGTGGTATCGCACGGTATTGGAGCTCGACCCGCCCAACCATAATGCGTTGACCTCGTTGGAACGCTTGTTCACCGGCCTCGAACGTTGGAGCGAGCTCATCCAAGTGTTCGAGATGCAGCTCACCCACGCCACAGAGAATGAGGAGAAGATTAAGATCCTGGCGCGCATGGCTTCGGTCTATGAGGAGCAGTTCGAAAGCCCGAAGGATGCCGCCGCTTGCTATGAGCGCGTGTTTGCGGTCGATGCGACCCATCTGCCCAGTTTGCGCAACTTGGAGCGGTTGTTGCGCGCGTTGTCGGAGTGGAACCGGCTCATCGAGGTGTTCAGCCACCACATCACGTTGGCCAAGGAGCCCACCGAGATCACCGAGTTGTATTTGGCCATCGGCGAAATCTATTACCGCGAATTGTCTCAGGTGGATAAGGCCGAGCAGATCTACAACGCGGCGCGTGATTTCAATCCGAACTCTTCCGACGCCGTGCATGCGTTGGGACAATTGTACGAACGCTCCGGCAACTGGTTCCAGTCACTCGATATGTTGAACAAAGAGGCCGACCTTTTGGGTGTCGATCCCAAGGTGCTGCCGGTGTTGTTGCGCATCGGCAAGATCAACGAGGATATGCTGGGCGATATCGGTGCAGCACGCACGGTCTATCAGCGCGCGCTTGAGGTCGATCCCACCTACACGCCAGCGTTGCAGGCGATGAAGGAAATCGCGAGGGCCGCCGAGGATTGGGATGCCTACGCGCAGCACCTGATCGCCGAGGCCGAGGCGTCGGACGATACCGAGGACAAGACCGAGTTGTTCTACGAAGCGGCCAAGTTCTACGTGGATGTGCGCGAGGACGAAGAGACCGCGATTCGTTACTTCAAGCGGGCGTTGGACATCACGCCGTCGCATTTAGCCAGCGCTCGGTCATTGGCCGAGATCTATTTCCGCAACGAAGGTTGGCAGGATGCGGGTGACCTGTACGAGATCGTGGTGTCGAAGATCGATAAGGCCACCGATCCGAAGGACTACTGCCAGAAGAACTATCGCTTGGGTTACATCTGCGAGAAGCTCGGCAAGAAAGAAGAAGCACTCAGTTACTATCGCGAAGCGTTCGAAGCCGATGCCACTTACCTACCGGCGCTCGAAGGGTTGGGCCAAGCGCTCATCACCGCGGGCGAGTGGGAAGAGGCGCAGAAGGTGGTGCAGACGATTCTTATCCACCATCGTGATTCGCTCACCGAATCGGAGATCGTGGACGCGCAGTGGCAATTGGGTGATTTGTGCCTGAAGCAAAATCAGCCCGACCGAGCCTACAAGCAGTTCGAGAAGGCGCTTGAGATTGATCCCGACCACGCACCTGCGCTGAAATCTCTGAGCGACCTCGACCAGCAGATGGAGAATTGGGAAGGGGCCTACACCAAACTGTCTCGACTGGCAGAGGTGGTGGCGGGCGTCGAGCGTGGGCAAGTGTTACTCAAGGCCTCGGAGATTGCGCGGCAACACCTGAAGGATACGGCGCGCAGCATTGAGGCGTTGGAGCGCTCGCGCCGCGGCGGCGAACCGCCAGTGGCGGTGCTTGAGGCCTTGGCGCAGTCCTACCTGGAGACCAAACAGGGTCAGAAGGCTGTTGAGGTCTTTGAGCAGGCGTTGCTCGCGGCGAAGGCCGATCGCGAGAAGCTCTCGGAACTCTGTTTCCGTTTGGGGCAGGTCTACGAAACCGAGATCAAACACGAGCCGTTGGCGGTGCAGAAGTACAACGAAGCGCTGGACGCGCAGCCCACCAACATCAAAGCATTTGAGGCGATCGAGCGCATCTTGTCGGCGCGTCGCGAATGGGCGCTCTTGGAGGCCAACTATCGGGCGATGATCGCACGGGCCAAGGACTTGAGCGCGCAGGTGCGCTTGGTGCTGTGGCGCAACCTCGCCGAGCTGTATCGCCGAGTGTTGAAGAACGTCGACGCCGCCATCATGGCCTACGAAGTCATTCAGAAGATGGATCCCGGCAAGCCGACGGATGTGGCCATTATGGCCGACCTTTACGCCGAGAAGCCGGAGCACCGGAAGAAGTCGCTCGACATGTTACACGAGGTGGTGAAGACCGCCGAGAACCCGGTGGAGGCGGTGCGGAAGCTTCGCAAGCTTTACCACGCCGACCGCAACTTTGACGCGGTTTACGTCCTGTGTTCGGTGTTGGGCTTTTTGAAATCGGCGGATGCCGAAGAAACCAAGATTTTCGAGTACTTGGCTCAGGGTGTGCCGCCCAAGGCGACGCAGCGGTTGCTTGAGGAACAATGGCCGCTGGTGTTGCACCCGGATTTGTCGAACCCGGTGGGCCAGTTGGTGGCGTGGTTGTATCGCAGTGCGCCGGACATGTTTACCCGGCCCGCCAAGGATCTGAACCTGAAGAAGAAGGATCAGATCGACGTGCGCACAAGCGACCTCTATTTCGCCAACATGGTGCGCTACGTGCTCAAGATGCTGAGCCTGCCGCCGCTCGATTTGTATCGCAAGAGTGGCTCGATGGATGCGTTGCATCTGGCGCCCTCGCAACCGCCAGCGCTGGTGGCCGGCGAGAACAACGAGATCTTCCGCGATGCGCAGCAACGAATTGTGCTGTTCCATGTGGGGCGGACGGCAGCCTATGGTCGGCCCGAGCTGTATTTGGCGCGCATCTACCCCGGCGACGAGCTGCGTGATTTGTTGTTTGCCACCTGCGTGGTCTTCAACCGCTCGTTGCCACATAACGGCGATCCGCGCGAAGTGGATCGCTGGGCGCAGGCCATCGAGAAGCTGCCGCCGCAGGTCTTGAAGCGCCTGCAGGCGCCAGCGATGGCGGCCTATCCCGAGCTCACCAAGGGGCGGGGGCTCGAGGCCTATACGTCGGCGGTGGAAATTACGGCGGCTCGGGCGGGGCTGATCGCCTGTGGCGACATCATGTCGGCGGTGCGTGGTGTCACGGATGGTGGTTTGGGGGCGTCGGGGCTCCCGGTACGTAACCGCGTCAAAGAACTGGTGCTCTTCACGCTCAGTAAGGAGTACCTGCAAATCCGGCAACTTACTGGCTCGGCCCTGGTGGAGAACCAACGCGCGGCAGGCTAACAAAAGTGACATGGGGTCTCGACAAGGGGTTGGCGCCGCCACAAATTTGACGTATTTGATGCCGGTGCGCTAACCTCGGTGCCGTGCGCATCATGTGCACAGAGCGAGACGCCAACTGCCCATGAAGTTCTCATGCGATCAATGCAGCGCCCAGTACATGATCGCCGATGAAAAAGTCGGCACGCGGGGCGTCAAGGTCAAATGTAAGAAATGCGGCCACGTCATCGTGGTCAAGCCGGTTGCGGCAGCGCCCGCCGCCGATGCCACTGTTGTAGACAGTGACGCGGGGGCTGGAGGCTTCGGGTCGAGCCCGTTCAACGAGCCCACTCAGGCCATGTCTGCCTCTCAGCTTGCCACGCTGAAGGCTGCTGCCGGTGCACCCGCCGCCGACGTAGGATTCTCTGCTGGCGACGCCGTGCAACCGACCATCCCGGGGTTCATGCCCACCGGTTTCGATAATCCGTTTGCCGCCGCGCCAACCACTGAGTCAGCGCCCGCGCCCGCAAACGACAATGCCACGGGACCTGCGAGCTTTGGTGGCTTTGGCAACCCGGCGGTGTCGAACCTGGGTGATATGGCCATGCCGCAGGTTGAAGGCCGCTCCTCCACCGAGTTCAATATTGATCGTGCGCTTGGCACGGGTCCCTCCACCGCGTTGGCCCCGGCTCCGTCGCAGCGTCCTGCGGGGGAGAAGGAATGGTACGTGGCCGTGGACGATGCCCAAATCGGCCCGGTGGACCTGCGCGAGATGGAGCA
>JAKLEG010000307.1 GCA_022703175.1 Myxococcota bacterium
TCGCAGCCCTGAACTCTTGTCCATCCGGTCTCTACGAAGACGTATCAGTCACGCTCAGGAGCTACGAATTTCCGGCGTCACCGAGTTGATGGGCTTACACCTGAAAGGGCCACATAACGGTAAACTTTATACAGTATAATTCTCGTATGGCGCGAGAGCCGATCCCTGCCTATGTTTGCCGCGTTGATGCAACGCAGGCGCTTGTGTCGCAACATTGGAGCGGGCCCCCTCCTAGAATGCGCGCACCTGCGCCTGCATGCCGACTGTGGGCGTGGTCTCGGTTATCTAGTGCAGCCCCAAAAGCACGCAGTCTCGCCCGGAAACACGCTGACGACTAGCGAAGTAACTTGAACGCCTGCATCCAAGTGTTTTCTTTGAGCGCCGACAGCACCCACACCAGGCACATCGCTTCTAGGTAGTGGCTCGCGTCGATACCACCAACGTCGATGGTGTTCCATCCGAACTTGGCGAGGAGTTCTCGGACCGTCGTCTTGGCTTGGGCATCGTTGCCGCAAATGAACATGTCGGGCGGGCCGCCTGCGAGTTTAGGTTGGTACATCAAAGCATTGCCCACCGTGTTGAACACCTTTACGACGCGGGCGTTTACCAAAAGCGTTTGGTGTTTCTCACCCGCTGAGGTGCCGAGCCCTCCCACGAGCCGTGGCACACCACCGGCAGCGGTTTCAAGGGGGTTGGTGGTGTCGAGCACCACCTTGCCCGCAAAGTTCTCAACACCCGCAAGTTTGATGGCGTCGGAGGTTGCCGTTCCGAGCGTTGCCAACACCACGAGGTCACCGAAAGCGGCGGCGTCCGCGAAGGTGCCTGCACTCGCCCTGCCGCCGATGGTTCTGACGAAGGTGGCGAGCTTGGGGTTGTTCACAACCCGCGAGCCGAGCTTGACCTCGTAGCCCGCCGCCAAAAAGCCCTTGGCCAGGGCCGTTGCCACATCACCGCTGCCAAGAATTCCGACTTTCATGATTACCTCCGTCGTGGGTTGTGGGCCCTCTACGGTAACCACGCCCCACACACCCACAAGGACCTACAAGTTCCCTTCAAAAAAATGAGGGGGCTGACATCCCTGAGCTCCAGGCAACAAGCTGTACAGCGTCGGCAGTACGATCAAGGTCAACAGGGTTGAGGTAACGAGACCGCCCATGACCACCACCGCAAGGGGCTTTTGAATATCCGCGCCAGAACCTGTTGCGTACAGCATCGGTAGGTGGCCGATGAAGCTCGTCAGTGCCGTCATCAACAGCGGCCGAAAACGCAAGTCGCAGCCTTTGATGACCGTGTCAGTCACCGATACGCCCTGCCCTCGGAGCTGACGGAAAAAGGCCACGAGGACGACGCCATTTTGAACCGCAATACCCAACAGCACGATAAATGCGACCGCCGCAGACACCGATAGGGGCATCCGGAAAGCCACCACCGCGAGCACACCACCCACCAGTGCAAACGGCAAATTGAGTAGGACGAGCAACGCATTCCAGATTGTTCCCAACGCCAGGTAGAGCAAAACCATGATCAACAGGAGTGCTACCGGCACCACGATGGCCAGCTGATGCATGGCGCGCTGCTGATTCTCGAACTGGCCGCCGTACTCGACGTAGTAGCCGGACGGTAGCTCCTGCACGAGCGGTCCAAGCCTTTGTTGAACCTCACGCACAAAGCCGCCCAGGTCCCGACCGCGGATATTCACTTCAGTCACCACACGCCGCATGCCGTTTTCTCGGCTCACCTGTGCGGGTGCCTCAACCATGCGAAACTCAGCGATTTGTGCAAGCGGAACACGCTCGCCGCCTGGAGCGGTAACCAAGAGCCGCTCAAGTTCCGGGATGTCGCCGCGCGCGGCCTCAGGAAACCGCACGACGACCGAAAATCGGCGTTGCCCTTCAATCAACGTCGTGGCCTGCTTGCCCGCGACCGCCGTCTCGATGACCGCGTTGACGTCACCGATCTTGATGCCGTGTCGAGCCAGCGCTTCGCGGTCGATGACCACGTCGAGTTGCGACATGCCCGACACCTGCTCGACCTTCACGTCACGCGCCCCCTGGATGCCGCCCAGGATGGCAGCGGCACGATCGGCGAACTGCTTGAGGACCCCAAGGTCGGGGCCAAAGACCTTCACGGCCAGATCGCTCTTCACGCCCGAGATGAGCTCATTTACGCGCAGCGCGATCGGCTGCGAAAACGAAAAACGCAGACCGGGGATCTGGGCCAGCTCCTTTTGGATGGCTTCCACCAGGTCGGGTTTATCGCGACCGGTGCGCCACTGCGTGCGGGGCTTGAGCATGATGAAAACATCGGTCTGCTCGGGACCCATCGGATCCTCCGAAATTTCGGCTCGGCCGGTTTTGCTCACGACCGTTTCCACCTCGGAGAAGGTGCGCAACAGGTGCTGCTCGATGAAGGTCGCCACCTTGACGGAGCCCCCCAGCGACGCATTCGGGAGTCGTACCACGTTGATCGCGATTGCCCCCTCATCGAGATCGGGCATGAACGTGGTGCCCACGAACGGCAGAAGTCCCAAGGAAGCAACGAGCACCCCACCCGAAAGCCCAAGAGTCACCGCAGGCCGCCCAACGGCGCGCGTAAGGAGCCACACGTAGGCCGCATGGAAGCGGCGCATGATGCGCAACTCGCGCTCGGGCGCCTGCTTGAGCGACGCCTCGGCGAGCACCGGCATGACGGTCAACGCCACGACCAGCGAAACCAACAGCGCAATGAGCATCGTCGCCGCGAGCGGTGCGAACATTTTGCCCTCGATGCCCTGGAGCGTGAACAACGGCACCAGAATGATGGCGATGATGATCACCGAGAAGGCGACCGGCTTCGCAACCTCAACAAGAGCCTTGGCCACAATCCGACGCTTGTGTTCCTTCTCGTCCCCGTGCGCGAGATGCCTGCGGATGTTCTCAACCACCACGATCGACGCGTCGACCACCATGCCAACCGAGAACGCGAGGCCACCCAGGCTCATCAGGTTTGAGCTGAGCCCTGCCACGCCCATGAAGATGAAGCTGACGAGAAACGTGAGCGGCAGCGAAGCAACGACGATGAGCGCAGTCCGTAACTCCGCAACGAACAAAAAAAGAATAAGGATGACGAAGACCCCCCCCTCGAACAGCGCATCGATTACCGTTTTGATACACGCCTCGATCAGCGAGGTGCGGTCGTAGAAAACGTTGAGTTTCACCCCCTCGGGGAGCCTCGCCTGAATCTTGCCAATCGAGGCGTTGACCCGACTGACCACATCCTGAGAATTGGCGCCCTTAAGCATGATGATCATGCCAGCGACAACTTCACCGTGCCCATCGCGCGAAACCGCACCCTGCCGAGGCTCCGCGCCTATCACAACATCAGCCACGTCCTGGAGATACACCGGTGAGCCGTGCTCAGCCTTAATCACGGTGCGCTCAATATCTGGGATGTCCTTCAGCAGGCCTACCCCGCGCATGTAAAGCTGTTCCCAGCCGCGCACTACGACGCCGCCCCCCGCGTTGGCGTTTCCTTGCTCGACTGCATCAACGACGTCGTTCACCGTAAGCTTGTACTTGAGCAACTTTTCGGGAGAGATCAGCACCTGGTATTGCTTGACCTCGCCCCCGAAACTGTTGACTTCGTTCACCCCAGGGATCGGCCTGAACAGCGGCGCGACAATCCAATCCTGCACGGTGCGAAGCTCCATGGCGGACTGGCCGTCGCCGTCCAGCGTGTACTGAAGGATCTCGCCCAAACCTGTCGAGATCGGCCCGAGCTCAGGCTCCACGTCAGGCGGCAGCTGTTCGCGCGCCATGCTGAGACGCTCAAAGACGATCTGCCGGGTCCAGTAGGTGTCGACGCCATCCTCGAAGATGATGACCACCTGGGAGAGTCCGGCCTTAGACAGTGAGCGCACCTGTTTCACCCGCGGCAAGCCACGCATGACTTGCTCGATCGGATAGCTCACCCGTTGTTCGACATCCACCGCTGCGAGCCCCGGAGCCTTGCCGAGAATCATCACCTGGGTGTTGGTGACATCAGGAAAGGCGTCGATGGGCAGCTGCGTCCAGGTGACCGCTCCGGCCACCACGGACACCGCCACCGCAAACAGCACAAGGACACGGTTCTTAAGCAACCACAGGACAATGGCCATGACGTACCTCCCCTAGTCCGCGCAACCTGCGCCCATCTTGGAGCGCAGCACATCGGACTTCATAAGAAAGGCACCCTCGGTGACCACCGTTTGGTCTGGCTCCAGTCCGCCTTTGATTTCAGCCCACCCTGACCAGGTTCGCCCGATTGTCACCGGGCGACGCACGTAGTCGTCGCCTTGATAGTGCACAAACACAAAGGCGCGCCCCTCGTCCTCAAGGATGGCGTCGCGGGGTACCGCCAACGTCGTCTCGCGCCCGGGGAGAAAGACCCTGACGTTGGCGAACATCCCGGCAAGCAGCTGACCGTCGGGGTTGTCCACCGCGATGCGAACTTTCACGGTGCGCGACGACTCGTCCATTGCCGGGCTAACCAAGTCGACCGTGCCGGCAAATTCCTCGCCGGGATACGCTTTTACCGAAATCGAAGCGGCGAGTCGCTGCACGGCCTGTCCTCGTTTTACCTCAGCAATGTCCCGCTCATAGAGGTCCGCCCATACCCATACAGCCCTGTTGTCACCGATGGTGATCAAGGACTCGCCAGTTGTGACCACCTCGCCGTTCACCGCATGCATCACGAGGATGGTGCCGTCCAACGGGGCGCGCAACACGATGCGTCCGCCCAGCGAGCCGCCCGTGCCCAGACGGTTCAGCTTGTTCACGGCTCCGGAGGCGCGTATCTCAGCCGATTCGAGCTCCTGCTTGGCTTGGAGAAACTCCTTCTCTGACGCGATCGCCTCGCGGTGGAGTTCCGAAACCCGTTCGAAGTTGCGTCTGGCGATCGCGACAATCCCCTGAGCTTCCAAAGAGGCGGCCTGCCCCTCACCCACCAAAACACTCTCGACCTCCAGCAACGCCTGGCCGCGTTTCACTGTGTCGCCAAGCGCCACATGGACGGCCTTGACGCTGCCCTCCACCTGCGAACTCAGGTGCCCCACCCGCCGCTCATCGAACCGCACCTCACCCGTAAGTGCGATGGGAACTGCGACCTTCTGAGGCGTGGCGCGGACCGTCTTCACGAGCCCCCCCTCAAAAAGACTCGCCGGGGCGTGGACGAAACCGACCTCATATCGACACAGATCACACTCGAAAGTTCGCTTCTGATGCTCACACGTCAGCGTCACAAGCTCTGCCAACGGCCGATCGAGATCCGACCGTTCGTGGGAATCAGCAGGCATATCCATGAGGTCGCGACTCGCCGTTTCCAGTGTAGGCGCGGGCGCCAATGTCGAAGCCGGCACCTTCGCAGTCTCAACCGAGTCGGTAGCATGACACGAAAGGTGCACCATCAAGGCGACAAGAACGAATGTGACAGGGGTCCATCGTTGGAGTGTCATGGGATCTCCTCTTGGGCCAACGCGTCAAGGCGACTGCAATCGAGTTGGGCTTGCGCCAGGGCGCTCAAATAAAGTCGGTGCGAATCGGCCAGGGTGCGTCGGGCGTCGAGCACGTCGAGGAGACTCGCCTCGCCGATTCGATAGGTTTTCTCTAGGGTTGCCGCTGCCATTTCGGAGCGCGGCATCACGTTGTCCTTAAGTCGCGTCGCGGTAACCACAGACGCATGACAAGCATGCTGAGCATCAAGGACAGCCATCTCGAACTCCCACCTCGCGGCCTCCGCAGTCTTCTCACCTGCCGCCAACAGGGCCTCCGCCTGTGCAATCCCGCCGGCGTTCCAATTCCAAACAGGTAGATCCATCACCAGGCCAAACCCGTAGGCCCGTCGATCGAGCTCCGTCGCCGCAAAACCTTTGACGTCGAACGCCGGCACCCGAGCTCGGGTTTCGCTGCGCACCGCGGCCTCAAGAGCACGAACCTTGGCCCGCGCTGCCGCGAGTACCGGAGACAAGGTCCGCGCCTGAGACAACGCGCTATCGCGATCCAACACGCTTGGTAACGCCTCCAGCTCCGCCATTGCGACCAGCGCCTGGGTCGGTGGGATGCCGAGCCAAATCGACAGTTCTGCCCGACGGAAAGACACCGCTGTCTGCGCGGCCTCCAACTCGCCTCGATTTCGCTCAAGTTCGATTTCAACACGGGTCGCCTCGACCGGCCGCACCTCGCCCTTCTCCACCCGACGCTGAACCGCACGTACAAGCTCCAGGGTCTGCGCTTCAAGCGCCGCCAGCACGGCGACGCGCGCCTGATCGTAGACCAAACCCCAAAACATCGTGCGTAGCTGTAACAACAGCTCTCGCCGCAACGTTTTGCTCTCGGCCACAGCGACGTCAACCTCGGCCTCGGCCACGTCGACGTTTGCGCCACGCCGAGCCAACCAACCCAGCGGTATCGTCAACGTCAGACCCCACTCAAGCCGAGTCGCTGCGCCAGTGCGCGCCATGCCCCGGTCGATTTCGGCATCGAGCACAGGGTTGGGGATAGCCGCCGCCACCTGCACCCCGCCGCGGGCCGCTGCCACGTCAAACTGGCCCGCCACGAGCCTGGGATGCCGCTGTAAAAGGCGCAGAATGTCTGGCCACGTCACCGTGACCGTTTCCACGCTCGAACTCGACGACGCTGGTGGGTCCGCATTGGCTCGTGCCGACGTCGGCCCAATCAGTAGCAACAACAACACGCCACGACACCCCAGAGGTGCGGTGGGCACACAACAGCCTCGCATCGCCTAACACCTGCTTCGTAAGGGACGCCCGCGTTGGGCATCACCGTTGCCGCCACCTTAAGCAGAGCGCCTCACCACCGCGGTGAGCCTGCCGAAAACGATTGTACAAACGGGGTGTTAGGCGCGCGGCGGATGGAAAATGCGTACGTGAACTTCTTGGGGTTCGAGGTCGGTGCAGAACGGGCTTTGAAACAACTCGGGAGGCGGTAACAGCAATGCCAGCCGCACGGGCGCGAACTCATCGGCGACCGTGTGGCCAGGACAACAGGTGCAGGGGCAGGTCGGACCGCAGGGATGGCCATCGTCACCAGGATCGGGACAAGACGGCGCCTGGCAGCTGTCTGAGTGCTCGGGGCTCGTCAACAGATGGAACACCTCATCTGCCGACGCCGAAATGAC
>JAKLEG010000308.1 GCA_022703175.1 Myxococcota bacterium
TATGAGTGCATGCTGGCGCAAGGCAAAACCGGTTTAAACCTGACCACGACACGCGACCAGGTCACCAACGAAATGACCGGTATCTTTGCCTTCTTCCCCCTCCCAGAAAATCCCGACATCGACAGCGGTAGTTGGGCCATGGCCGGCCACTACGCTCCCGCGGACAACAGCATGATTCTACTGCCTACCGAATGGATCGACGAACCGCCTGGGTGGTCGATGGTCGGCATGAAAGGGACCTACGATGGCGCCCAACAACAGATCCACGGCGAAATCGTCATGGCCGATGGCTCTCCCAATCCCTTTTGCGACAACTTCGACCTGAACCGCGTCCCCTGAGCCGAGCCGTGAACACCCGCGACCTTGTCAGACTCGCAACCAAGCGATAGTTCAACGCCCAGGCGTTTGCGCCACCCGGAGGAGAACCCGATGCCACGTAACCTTGCGACCCTGTTGACGATCTCGCTAACACTGACCGTTGGCGCTCAGGCATTGGCCGCGGGCGACCCCACGGCCACAAGCCTCGCCGCCGTGAACAAAGCCGTGGACGCGGTGCGCAGTGACGCCGCGGCCTGCAAGACCGTGGCCCTTAAAGATCTCAAGGATGCCCGCGACTTGCTGGAGGCGGCCAAAGGCAAAGCCTCGGTGGACACGCTCACCAAAGCGCGACGCAAGGTCGAAGACGTGCTTGATAACAGCGGCGACAGCTGCGCAGCCACAACCCAAAGCGCTCTGAAGGCGGCACTCAAGACCCTTGCCGAGGTCTTGGAGAGTACCGCGACGGCCGCGGCCGCTCCCAGTCCCCAAGAAAAGAAGCTTGGCGAAATGCGCCAGTGCTGGAACTTCAAGAATGACTGGACCGCCGTCGATCCGGCCTGCCATACGCCCCGCGACGGGCACTTCCCGATGTCGAAGGTAGAGTTCAACAACCTCCTAAGCAAACTGCAGCGAGGCGACGACCGCTTCGACAAGACGCGCATCTTGGAGGACGAGCTCGGTCAACGCGGC
This sequence comes from Myxococcota bacterium, assembly GCA_022703175.1. GTDB lineage: Bacteria > Myxococcota > XYA12-FULL-58-9 > XYA12-FULL-58-9 > XYA12-FULL-58-9 > JACRCV01. The sequence continues at coordinate 1,009 of JAKLEG010000308.1, forward strand.
AAACTGTGGGTCTCGGCCGCGCAGTTGGCGGCCTTATTGCGCAACCTAGAAAACGATATCGATCGCGCGGAGACAGTGAAGGTCACGATTTCGCGGCTGGTGGATTACGCCAATGCCAACACGATCGCCGTTACGATGAGTGACATGCAAGCCCGACGCGATGCCCAAGAGGCCATCCAGTTGGCTGCCGAGGCGATTCGCTAGCGATCGGCTTTATAGAACCTGACGCTGTCCACCCGGCCCACACCTTCGGCGGTCGAGGGCATGATCCACTGCACAGCGGCGCGTTGAACCTCGGGCGAAGACGGGGTGTAAGCCAACCGCGGGCGTTGCACATCGCCAGCAGGAATCTCGGCCAAGTATTGTCCGGAGCACCAGCGTCCTTGCGCATCGTATTCGTCCACGTAGATCCCAAGCCCACCGCGTTTCAGGGCCTGGTTGTCAACGTAACTTTCTAGCACCCAGGTGTCGCCCGCGGTCACCTCGAATTGCGGCGAGAACAGGTGCACGTTCTTGGCGCCGGCCTGCATGGCCACCGCATGCCGAGGCTCGGGCTTGGCGCCCGCGTTATCGGCCTTCACGCGCACGGCCTTCGGTGCATCGGTGCGAAACGCGCCCAAGCCACCAGAAAAATCCTCGATCAACACAGGCGGACGCGTATGCGAAAAAACCTCGGCCAACGTCACCACGGGCAGTCCGCGTCGCGCGACTTCATCAGCAATGGCGGCAAGTTGTGAATCACCCCAAGCCCAGTCTTGAGCCTTGTCCGTGGGCACGATGTCGTGCAGCGCCAACACCAGCCAACGCTTATTCGCAATCGCCTCATCCAGCCACTGCGCCACATCGGCCGGCGTCACCCCCGCCTGCACCGTGCGCACTTGCACCTTCATCGCTTGGAAGGGCCAAACGTTTTGCGGCGCATCGTCGAACATGCGGAAGGCATCGTAGAATTTAGCGGCCTGGGCCAAGGCGCGGCTGTCGTAGTCGCCATAAGGCGCCGCGAAGGTGGTGGCATGGACGCCGTGCTCTTCGAGCGTACGCTGCGACTGTTTGAGCTCTGCGGCGAGCTGCCGCGCGTTCAGTTGCGAAATGGCCGGATGCGAAACGGTATGTGAGCCAATCTCCCAACCTTGCTGCTGCTGCAACGAATCGATCTGCTTCCAGGTCAAATGCGACGGTTTGCCCACCGCGCCGGTGTTCACGTAGGCCGTGCCGCGAAAACCACGTGCGGCCAAAATCGGCGCTGCGCGCTCGGCCACCGAGCTGTAGCCATCGTCAAACGTAAAGCTCACCTGCGCGCGTGCCTGCCAAGGCAGCGCCGACACCGCGCCTGGTGCCACGACAGCGGCGAGTGGTGGCGACCGGGGTGCCCCCGACAGTTGTGCACTGGCCGCGGCGATAGCCTCCTGCAACGGGGCTTGAGCACACGCCTGTTCCTGTCCTTTGGGCTGATGATGATGCGGCTGCGGACGTACAGAGGTCTTTGACCCAGCCGCTGGCGCTGCAAGGCAAGACGTCACGCGTGTGGCTGGCGATAAAGGCGGAGGGATTCGCGTGCGCATCGCAGTACAGTCCTTTCGGCGCTTAGGATCAGTATCGGCGCCTATCGTTGCCCAGTTGTCTCCATTGCCCAAGGAGTTGGACACCGAATATTCCGGCCTCGCTAAAGGCTTGCAACACCAAGCGGCCGTGGTGCGGCGAATTGCTGCACCGCAACACAGCAGGATCGTTGGGGTAATTGTTCGAGGCTTGGCTTTCGCATATAGACGCCGGCTATGAGTTTAAGCCTCATTGCCCGAAGCATCTCTGAATCCCCCACCCTGAAGCTCAACGAGACAGCTGACAAGCTGCGCCAAAAAGGTGAGCCGGTCATCCACTTGGGTGGCGGCGAGCCCAAGAGCAAAGCGCCCATCGACGCGCTTGTGGCCAGTGCTGGATTGCTGAATTCGGGAGAGGTCCGCTACACCCCGGCCGATGGCATCGGGCCCTTGAAGAAAGCCGTGGTGCGCTACACCGAGGAGTTCTACGGCAAGCTCATCTCGCCCGACAACGTCATGTGCTCCAGCGGCGCCAAGCAGGCCATCATGGTGGCGATGCAGGCGGTGCTCAATCCCCAAGATGAAGTTATCTACCCGGCCCCCTACTGGGTCAGCTACCCGGAAATGGCCAAGTTGTGCGGTGCCGTGGGCGTCGCCGTCAAGGCCGACAATGGTGGTTTCCAACCGACCTTGGCCGACATCGAAGAGAAGGTTGGCGCCTATACGAAGATGGTGATTCTCAATAGCCCGAACAATCCTTCGGGTTATGCCTACAGTCGTGAGTTCATCGCCGACGTCGTGCAGTTCTGCGAGAAGCGCAGCCTGTACCTAATCATGGACGATATCTATCACCGACTGCTGTTCGGGAATAACAAACCGATCTCCGCCTACGAGTTCGCCAAAGACCATAGCGAGAATTCAAAGCTGATCATCGTCAATGGCGTCTCCAAGATGTACGCGATGACCGGCTTCCGCATCGGCTGGGCCGTGGCCAACAAGAAGCTCATCGAGGCGATGACCAACATCCAAGGTCACCAAACCTCCGGTCCGTCCGCGTTGTTACAATATGCGGCTGCCGCGGCGCTGAATGGCGTGCAATCCGGGGTCGAGTCGCTGCGCCTCACGCTAGAGAACAATCGCAACGTGCTCATCGAACGTTTGAAGTCGTTCGATGGCGTAAAGCTGATTCCGCCGCAAGGCACGTTCTATTCGTTCCCGGATTTCAGCGCCTACGAGAAGGACTCCACGAAGCTTGCCAACTTCCTGTTGGACAAGGTGCGCGTCGCGGTGGTGCCTGGCAAAGACTTTGGCATGGAAGGCCACATCCGCGTGAGTTACTGCGGAACCATTAAGGACATCACCGAGGGCCTAGAGCGCATCCGCTGGGCTCTCGATCCGAACGCGCCCAACGAGCTGTACATCGGGCAGCGCAAGCTCGTGCGCGACTGGCTCTAGGTCACGATCTGAAGGCACTTACGAAGTTGAGGTAGGGTGATGAAGAAGGTGAAACTCTTAGCGACCCCGACACAACCGCAGGCGTCGGAGTTTGCTTCCGCATACGGTCTCGAAAATCACGGCCTGGTGAACTTGGGTCGCGTCTACTGGAACCTGACGGAACCGGCCCTCTACGAAGAGGCCATCTTCCGCCAAGAAGGCCACGTCAGCCAAGGCGGCCCGTTTGTCGTCAACACGGGCAAACACACCGCGCGCTCGGCGGCTGATAAGTTTGTTGTCAAAGAGGCCTCCACCGACGAACGCATCTGGTGGGGCGAATACAACCGGCCGTTCTCGTCAGAAAAATTCATGGCGTTGTTCGCGCGCGTCCAAGCCTACCTGCAGGGTGAGGACGTCTTTGTGCAAGACCTCGTGGCTGGCGCAGATCCGGAATACCAAATGCCGGTGCGCATCATCACCGAGCACGCCTGGCACAGCCTGTTCGCTCGTTGCATGTTGATTTCGCCCAAAACCCACGACGAAATGCGCAAACAAACGCCACAATTCACGGTCATCGCCGTGCCCAGCTTCAAGGCGGACCCACGCATTGATGGCACCCGCGGCGAAACGTTCATTGTGCTGAACTTCCAGCAGCGACTCGCGATCATCGGTGGCACCGGTTATGCCGGGGAGATCAAGAAGACCATCTTCACGGTGCTCAACTACCTGTTACCGCTACAAGAGACGTTGCCGATGCATTGCTCCGCCAACGTCGGCCCGAAGAACGATGCCGCCATCTTCTTCGGCTTGTCCGGCACTGGTAAAACCACGCTCTCCGCCGACCCGAAGCGCCAGCTGATTGGCGACGACGAGCACGGCTGGTCGCACACTGGCGTCTTCAACTTCGAAAACGGCTGTTACGCCAAGGTGATCCGGTTGTCGGCCGAGCACGAACCGGAAATCTACGCGTGCACGCGCCGTTTCGGCACTATTCTCGAAAACGTAACCTACGACCCCGCGGCCCGCGTGCTCGATTTGGATGACGACCGCACCACCGAGAATACGCGCGCGGCCTACCCGTTAGAATTCATCGCTAACGCCGTGCCCGAGAAGATGGTCAAGGCGCACCCGAAGAACGTCATCCTGCTCACCTGCGATGCCACCGGCGTCATGCCACCCATCGCGCGCCTCACCCCTGAGCAGACGATGTACCATTTCATCTCTGGCTACACGTCCAAGATCGCTGGTACCGAAGTTGGCTTGGGCATCGAACCCGAGCTCACCTTCTCGGCCTGCTTCGGCGCCCCGTTCATGGTGCATCACCCCAGCGTCTACGCCAACATGCTGGCACAGCGTATGATCCGCTATGGCGCCAATACCTGGCTCGTGAACACTGGTTGGACCGGAGGTCCGTTTGGCATCGGCAAGCGCATCAGCATCCGTCACACCCGAGCGCTGTTAAATGCGGCCTTAGACGGAAAACTCGCGAACGTTGAGTTCAAAAAGGACCCCGTCTTCGGCTTTGACGTGCCAACCAGTTGCCCGGAGGTGCCTGCCGACGTGCTAGATCCGGCATCCAGTTGGGGTAACAAAGGCGACTATTGGAAGAAATATGATGCGTTAGCCGCGCGTTTCATCGACAACTTCAAGCGCTTCACGGATGGCTGCGATGCGACCGTGCAGGCGGCAGGGCCGAAGCGCGTGCAAAAGTAGCGACCTCTGCCACCGCTGCAGGTTTGATTCTAACCTCGGTGGCAGCGTTCGGTTCATCGGGGGAGATTCCAATGGCACAACGCCTAAGCATCGTGATGATCGTGCGTAACGAGGCCGCCTTGCTGGGCTCGACGTTGCTCACCATCAAAGGCCACGTGGACGAAATTGTTGTCGTCGACACCGGCTCGACGGACGCCACCGTGGCCATCGCGACGAAACATGGGGCCAAGGTGATTGACGAGGTCTGGCGCGATGACTTCTCGGCCGCCCGCAATGTCGCCTTGGCAAACGCCACCGGTGATTACTGCCTAACGTTGGACGCCGACGAGGTGGTCACCCCTGACAGCTGGATACACCTGCGCGCCTTCATGACGAGCAATGCCCAGGCGCTAGGCTTGGTCACCATTGTCAGCGAGACCCGCACGGGCCGATCGTCGGAGCTCATCACCCGTGTCTGTCGACGTGATGGCAAATCCAAGTTTGTCGGCCGCATCCACGAGCAGCTCATCGGCGACGGTACACCCACTGCCACTGGAGCGGTTATTCTGCACGCCGGCTACACCGAGTCGATGATGAAAGCGCGTGACAAATTTGCGCGCAACCTGCGCATGTTGGAGCAGGAGCACACCGAGCGCCCCGACGACCCGTACATCCTCTACCAGCTTGGACGCACCCGTTGGCATCAGGACAAGTCGGATGAGGCGGCCATGCAACTCACCGACGCTTTGGTAGCAACACCTCGAAACGCGTTCTATCTGCCAGCCTTGGTACGTGACTTGGGCTACGTGCTCAAGGAGCGCTGCGCCTACAACGATGCGCTGGCGTTGGTGCGAGCCTATCGAGAGCAGTATCCGAAGTACACCGATCTGGTATTCCTCGAAGGACTCATTGGCATGGAGATAGGTGACGAGGCGATGATGCGCAATGCCTTTGAAACCTGCCTAACCATGGGCGAAGCCAGCGGCTACTCCAGCGTCCTGGGTGTGGGCAGTTTCTTGGCGCAATTCAACCTCGGTTTGTTTCATGAATTGGCAGAGAACACCGCCGTCGCGCGACGCCACTACGAAATGGCCTTGCGCATCGCCCCTGATTTCCAACAAGCCCGCGAGCGCTTGGCTGCGCTGCCGGTGACTCGCTAAGGCACCGTAAGTCGTCCCAGCGGAGTGGTCCTCTGCCCCCTTTGGTTGTAGGCTCTGGCTGGGTGGGATCCATGAACAACGACATAGCCCTGATCCGTACACTCTGGTTCGCTGGCCTTGCGACCATCACCCTCCTGGCTCCAGGCTGCAGCGACAAACCAACGCCCAAACTCGAAACACCTCACGCCGATACCGCTACGGCGACCGACCCCGCGCCGCGTACCGACACCGACATGGAATCGTCTAGCACCACGGCCGTCTCCCCGCCCCCCAAACCCGCGTCCCGCCAAGCTGTCACACCGCCCCCCACGCGGGTCG
>JAKLEG010000309.1 GCA_022703175.1 Myxococcota bacterium
GGCTCAACAGGTCGATCAACTGCGCGCCTGGGGCAAAACCCACCTGCATCGTCTCGCCTTGGTAGCGGGTGATGCTCGGCTGCGGCCGGGTGTTGAGCACCACCAGCAGGCGCTCGCTGCCCAAGGTGCGCTCGAACGCCAAAATGCCGGCATCGGTCTCGTTCGTCGTATGCTCGCTGGCCCAAAGAATTCGCAGATCGCCGCGTCGCAAGGCGGCATGCTGCTTGCGCAGGCTCGTTAGGCTCGCGATGTAGGTGTACAGCGGGTAGGTGGTGTCGTAGCCCGAGGCCCACAGCGGCTCGCGGTTGTCCGGGTCGATGCCGCCCGTGAAGCCTTGCTCGGTGCCGTAGTAGAGCACCGGGATGCCGTCGCCCAGCAACAGGTAGGCGAGCGCCACCTGCAACGCCAACGGATCCGGGTTCTCATGCAAGAAGCGCGGCACGTCGTGGTTGTCGATGAAGCGCAACAGCGCGGCGCCGGGGGTGGCGCGAATGCCGCCTGCCTGCGGTGGGTCTTGAAACGCGGCCGCAAGCGCCGTGCGCAACGCGGGGATGCGCGCTGGGGCTTGGCCATACTTGAAGACGTCATCGAAGGCTTGGAACTTGGTGGCAAAATCTAACATGCCATCAAACAGACCCGGGGCGGTGTAGGCGGCGAGTGCCTCGGGGCGGCCATCAAACACCTCGGCGAACTCTAAAAAACCATCATCGGTATTGCCTACCTGGGGGGCCTGAGCACGTACGGCGGTGAGCAGCTCTTCCCAAAGCGCGCGGTGTACGTGCTTGGCGGCGTCAAAGCGAAAACCGTCGAACGGGATGCGGCGCAGCCAACCGACCGTGGCCTCAATGATCGCCTGACGAACGGCAACTTGGCTCGTATCTAGGTCGCGCAGGCCGCCTTTAAAGTCGCCAAACAACGCTTGATCGGGGTCATCGTAGTTCTGGAGGGTGCCCCGGCGGCTGAAGCTTTGCGCGCCGGCAAACAGCAGGGGTGAGATCTTAGCGGCCAGGCCTGCAAAATAGATGAACCGGGCAGGAGCTGTGCCGTCGGTGCGCAAAACGCCGTTGTTGTCGTATGGCGGTGCGAGCTCATTGCCCACGGCGGCAGCGTCGGCCGGATTGTCGAGGAGACCGTTGCCGTTCAGGTCGTAGTAGCCCACGGGGCCCAAGTGGTTTACCACCACATCGGCGATGATCTTGATGCCACGGGCGTGGCACGCCTCGACCAGGGCCATCAGCTCTGCCTCGTCACCAAAGCGCGGGTTGGCACGGTCGAGCGCCCAGGGCCAATAACCGTGGTAACCGTCGCTCCCAAGCGGCGATGGGGCGTTCTCTACCACCGGTGAAATCCAGACCGCGGTGATCCCCAGGCCTTGCAGATAGTCGAGCCGCTCGCGCAAACCGCGCCAGTCACCGCCCAATGAGCAGATGGGGCAGGCACTGGTGGATTGCTGGTCGATACTTTCGTCACCGTTGGCGAACCGGTCGGTGACCAATTGGTAAATGACCTCGTCGCGCCAATCGCGCGGCAGCACTTCCATAGGCGGCGAAGGGGTTGCGGTATCGTCACCACAGCCGGATGCCACCAGTAGGAGGGACACAAGGCAGCCAAAGCGAGCGTTAAGTGAGTTCACGCGGCTAGCTATAGCGCGCTCGTGGGGAGCATCGCCAGGCTTGACGGCGGGTTCCTGCGGAGGGTACTGGCCCACCCAGGAGATGACGCGATGCAACGAGTGCGGGCAGCGGTTCTAGGTAGCATGGTGATGGTGACAGCTTGTGAGGCGCAAAAACCATCGGTGGCCCCTCCCGCGAGTGCTCCGGTGGCGGTCGAGGCGCCCAAGCCGCCGCCCGTTGTTCCAAATACTCCTGGCCCCGAGTTTCCGAGCGAGACGACGCTCTTGGCGGCGCAGGCTCGTTTTAGCTGGGACATGGTGGATGGCAAGCGAGTGGTGAAACCGGGGCCAGCGCGGTTGGTGATGCTGTCTCCGGGCGAGCCTGCCTGGCGAATCAGTCTGTTGGAAGACATCGAGTCGAACGTGTTTCACAAAGCGATTTGCGTGGGTACCGCCCAAGGCCCACGGGTATTGACCCTGGGGGGCACCGAGGCGCTGCTCAAGCTGTGGCACGTCGAGGCGGGCCACTGGCAGGCGGAGACACTTTGGAACCCGCACTTTGGCGGCAAGTACGATCGGTTGCGCGATGTCGAAATCGGCGATGTGAATGGCGACGGCGAGCCGGAGTTGGTGATTGCCACCCACGACCAAGGGGTGATCGCCGTGCTCACCAAGAAGCCCGCGGGGGGCTATGCGGTGACGGAGCTGAATCGCAGCCCCGAGACCTTTGTGCATGAGATTGAGTTGGGCGACCTGGATGGCAATGGCATCCCTGAGATCTACGCTACGCCGTCCAAACCGAACAAAGCCAACACCTCACAATCGGGCGAGGTGGTGCGTTTTAGCTGGGATTCGAAGAAGAAGCGATTCAACAGGACCCAGGCTGCGGCCTTTGGGGCGAGCCACGCCAAAGAGATCTTGGTAGCCGAGCTTGACGGTCAAGCACCGCCGGAGCTGTACGCTGCTGTGGAGTCAGAGCGCGATGCGCAAGGGGGCGAGACTTCCCCGCTCAAGATCGTGCGCGTGGACCCGGGCGGCAAGCGGGCCTTCAGTCTTTATACCATCGCGACGCTGCCGTTTGCGGTGCAAGCGCGCGTCTTGTTGGTGGCGGATCTGACCGGGCGCGGCAAGCCGGAGATGTTGGTGAGTACGATGAAGGGGGGGGTCTGGCGCCTGATTCCGACACCCAACGGCGAATGGGGCAAGGAGCTTATAAGCAAAGACCTCACAGGGTTCGAGAATGCTGCCGGTGTCGCCGACATGGACAAGGACGGCAAACCAGAGCTGTACGTTTCGGGAGACGAGCAAGATGTCATCACTCGGTTGGTCTACAACGGCACAAGCTTCGACCGGACCGACCTGTATGGCATGGATAAGAGCGACCTGACTTGGAACCTGTTGCCGTGCACGCCTGAGGCGTTGTAGCCGGCAGTTGTCGATGGCCGACGCTACGCCGCATGCTGCGGTGAGCGCCTGTAACAATTGGAGAGACTCCCGTGGAAGACTCTAAGCACCCAGATTACCTGGAAAAATTCTACCTGAACTGCGGTTTTGCGACGCGCGCCTTGCACGCCGGGGAGCATGTTGGGCAGCTACAACACGCGACGCACACCGGGGCGATCTATCAGAGCTCGACCTTCGTCTTCGATAACGCCGCCCAAGGCGCCGCGCTGTTCGCCGGCAAAGAAGAGGGCTACGTCTACACGCGTTTGGGCAACCCCACGGTGACGTTGCTCGAAGCCAAGATGAATGCGTTGGAAGGGCGCGAGGTAAAACTCAAAAACCCAAACGTACGCGTCTCGTCGTTGGCCTTTGCCTCGGGGATGGCGGCCATCAGCTCGGCGTTGTTCGCGCTTTTGGAGCAGGGTGACACCCTGATCATCGGCAACGTGCTGTACGGCGCTACTCAGCACTTGGCGCTGAACGTGCTCAGCAAGCTTGGGATTCGCATTGTCGAGGTGAACACCGCCGACTTGAACGCTGTCGAGGCCGCGGTGAAGGCCAACCCGAAAGCCAAGGGGATTCTGTTTGAGACCCCCACCAACCCGATGATGGCGGTGAGCGACATCGCGGGGATCGTGCGCATCGCGAAGGGTGTGAATCCGGAGATGAAGGTGCTCATCGACAACACCTTTGCGACGCCGTATTTGCAACGGCCGTTGGAGTACGGCGCCGATGTGGTGTTGCATTCCACCACCAAGTATCTATGTGGGCACGGCACAGTGGTCGGCGGCACGCTCACCACCACCTCGGACGCCTTCAAAGACAAGGCCTACATGGTGATCAAGGACACCGGCGGTAATCCGGGTCCGTTTGACGCTTGGCTTGTGAACCTGGGCATCAAGACGCTGCCGTTGCGCATGGATCGACACTGCGAGAATGCGATGGCCATCGCCACCTACTTGGCCAAGCATCCGAAGGTCGAGAAGGTCTACTACCCGGGGTTGCCGGAGCACCCTGGCCACGAGCTCGCCAAGCGCCAAATGGGTGGCAAGTTCGGCGGCATGTTGTCATTCGACATCGCGGGGGGCTTGGACGCGGGCCGCAAGTTGATGGACCAGATCAAGGTGTTTACCTTGGCGGTATCCTTGGGTTGCGTCGACTCGCTGATTCAACATCCAGCCTCGATGACCCACGCTTGCGTACCCAAGGACAAGCGCGAGAAAGGTGGCATCACCGACGGTTTGATCCGCGTGTCGGTGGGCGTTGAGAACGTCGAAGATTTGGTGCAGGCGTTGGCTGATGGTTTGAAGAAGGTGTAACCGCAGCCTCATCGGAGACAGGTTAGGTGGGGACGCGGGCGTCCCCCCATTGGGAGGCCATCGTGGTGATGCAAATTGAAGCGTCGCAGGCGGCGGGCGCGCTCTCGCTTGCGCGCGTGGTGGATGCGTTGTGCGCCGCCCATCACGGCATGTCGCGTCCGAAAGGGCATCGCGCCCATCGTTTGTTGCCCGAGCGTGTTACCACCGTGGCCGCCATTGAAGAGCTGCGGACCGTGCTGTTTCCGGGCTACTACGGTTTCTCTGAGTTATCGGCCGAGAGCGTGCGCTTTCATGTGGGCGCCACCCTCGATCGGGTTAGCAAGGTGTTGGAGGAACAGATCCGCCGCTGCCTTTGTTACACCTGCGAGTGTGAGCACTCGGCGGCAGAGTGCGAAAATTGCGAGAACCAAGCCGCCAAGACTACAACCACGTTCTTAGAACGCTTGCCCGAGGTGCGACGTTTGCTTGCCACCGATGTGCAAGCTGCCTACGAAGGCGATCCGGCGGCGACATCACCTGATGAAACCATTCTCTGTTACCCAGGCATCTTGGCGGTCACCAACCATCGCCTGGCACACGAGCTGTATTGCCTGAAGGTACCGCTTTTGCCGCGCATTATTTCGGAGCACGCCCACAGCATCACTGGCATCGACATCCACCCGGGGGCGCAGCTGGGCGAGCGGTTCTTCATCGACCACGGCACCGGCGTGGTCATCGGCGAAACCAGTGTCATCGGTAAGAACGTGCGCATCTACCAAGGTGTGACGTTGGGCGCGAAGAGCTTCCAAGTGGACGCCGACGGCAAGTTGGTGAAGGGCGTGCCGCGCCACCCATGCCTAGAAGACGATGTCACGATCTACGCCGGTGCGACCATTCTCGGACGCATCGTCATCGGCAAGGGTTCAGTCATTGGTGGCAATGTCTGGCTGACCCAAGGCGTGCCTCCCGGTAGCAAGGTGTTCCAGACGGCACCGCAGCCGTCCATTGAAGTGCCTAAGTAGTCACGCAGTGATTTCTGCAGCCAAGCTTTTGGGTCTTGGCCCGTTGGGGCCGGAAATGTCAGAAAGGATAGGCAGTTAGCAGATGACTCGTACTCTCTATCGACGTGCCTTGGCGATTGCCACGATGGATGACAACCGCCGCGTGCTGCCCAACGCGGATTTGCTTGTCGAGGGCAAAGCGATTGTGGCGGTGGGGACCGGACTTGAGCGTGAGCCTCACGACCGTGTGGTGGATATGACGGGCAAGGTTTTGATCCCGGGCATGGTGAATTGTCACCACCACCTGTACCAGACGCTCACCCGCGTGGTGCCGTGCGTGCAAGACGTCGAGTTGTTCGACTGGTTGACCGACCTCTACGAGATCTGGCGCCAGCTGACGCCTGACGCGGTGCGCACCGGCGCGTTGGTGGGCTTGGGCGAGCTGTTGCTCACCGGTTGCACCACCTCCACCGACCACCACTACGTCTTCCCAAAAAACGTCGACAAGAAGCTCATCGAGGTCCAGGCCCAGGCGGCGCGTGAGCTGGGGATACGCTTCCACCCGACCCGCGGCAGCATGAGTCGGGGCAAATCGCAAGGTGGCTTACCCCCCGATGACTTGGTGCAACCCGAAGAAGAGATTTTGGCCGATTGCGAACGGGTGATTGGCGTCTTGCATGATCCGAGTCGCTTTTCGATGTGCAAGGTGGCGCTGGCACCGTGCTCGCCGTTCTCTGTGACCGACAAGCTGCTTGAAAAGACGGCGGTGTTGGCGCGCAAGCACAAGGTGCTGATGCATACCCACTTGGCCGAGACCATCGACGAGGAAGAGTTTTGTTTGAAGCTCCATGGCCTACGCCCCTTAGCCTATATGGAGCGCGTGGGTTGGGTCGGCCGCGATGTCTGGTACGCCCACGGCATTCATTTCAACGATGACGAGCTGGCTTTGCTGGCCAAGACGAAGACCGGTATCGCGCACTGTCCGAGCTCCAACTTGCGCTTGGGTTCGGGGATTTGCCGGGTGCCGGAGCTCCGCAAGCTTGGCGTGCCGGTAGGCCTGGCGGTCGATGGCAGTGCCTCGAACGATGCCTCGAATATGCTGGCTGAGGCGCGGCAGGCGTTGCTCGTGCATCGCATCAAGAGCGGCGTCAACTCCACCACGGCGATGTCCACACTAGAGTTGGCCACGCGTGGAGGCGCCCTTGTGCTTGGGCGGGACGATATCGGCTCACTGGAGCCGGGGAAGGCCGCTGACTTCGCGGCCTTCGATCTGCACGATCTTGGCTATGCCGGTGCGCTGCATGATCCCGTGGCGGCGCTGTTGTTTTGTGCCGCAACTCAGCGGGCGCACACGGTGGTGGTGAACGGTGAGGTGGTTGTGGCCAACGGCCACTTGGTGGGCGCAAGCGAAGACGAACTGATCCACAAAGCCAACCGCATCGCCCAGGAAATGGTCACCGGCGCCAAGACGCACACGGGGCGCGACTTCCTCAAGCCGCGCCAACCCAAACACGTCTAGACGCAATTCCGGCGTCGCCAAGCTGTACATTGACAGGTCATCGGTGCGACCTTACCCATGAGGGGAGGTCGTCCATTGTGATTATCTGCATCTGCAAGGGCATCTCCGACCGTCAGATCCGCGAGGGGTCGTGTAAAGTTTTTTGTGTCTGACCCTGTTTTTGTCAGTTCAGCAACCCCTGGATCACCGCATCGATCGTCGTGCTCGGATGTCCCTTCCGCGTGCGTGAGAGGTATAGGTTGGCCAGTTTCG
>JAKLEG010000031.1 GCA_022703175.1 Myxococcota bacterium
AAGAAACGACGCGGCGCTGGACGACGAAAGGCGAACTGAGAGATTGTACATGCGTTACGCAGATGGGTGACCCCGGGGTCAATGCTCGTGAGAACGCGGGGGTCAAAGGTAGTGAGAGCCGGCATGTTAGAAACTGGGACGCCAGAGCTGCCGCTGCATGGCTTCGATGTGGTTTCGATGTGGCACACCTTGGAACACGCGTTCGACCCGACTGCTGCCCTCAACACCGCCAGGAACTACTTGTCGGAGCAAGGGATCCTTGTGGTTGAGGTCCCAAACGAACGGTGTTTGGAAAACGCCGTCTTCGGACCGCGGTCGTTCCTGTATGAAGCCCCGGTGCACCTGTATGACTTTGACCTGCAAACCTTGCAGAAATTTATGAGCAAAACCGGGCTGGAGATCGTTGCCGTGGAATACCCGGTGGGTGCTGGTGGCTGGTTTGGCAGCTTGCAACGATTGCTGACTCGTGACCGGGCCTTCAAGCAGTTTGACCGCTACTTGCCGTTTATCATGGCTATCGGCGCCTTGATCTACCCCTTAGAGCTGCTTTTGAGCCTGACCCCTTGGGGAAGCGTGCTCCGAGTCTACGCCCGAAAACGCTAGGCTTAAGACGCGCGGCCTCCTGCATGGCGGCGCCCAATCGAGCTTCAGCGCAAAGGCTGCACCCACGTCGCTTGCTCTCGCCAGGTCGCAAGTTCGGCCATGCCCAATAGGGCCCGCATCCGATTACCAAGTCGCCTCGACAGTGTGGCAATGTTCCCGAGCGATGCTCCTCGCTCCTCCTCGATGCTAACCTCGAACCGACCAGTGGATGATTGGGGAAATGGGAAGTCCTACACGTCGATGTTGACGGGCAACATGGGGAACGTTCTCCGCGCGATTGACGCTGCTAACGGACATCAGATATTGCGGCGCAGCATTGTGCGCTTGCCCATACAATTGGGGTTGCCGTGCACGACATGGGGGTGGATATGCTGCGCAGAGACTATCGGTCATCGTGTCTTGGGCTGTCGTTGCTTGTGTCTGGATGTGGCTCAACAACGGAGCCGCCACCACCACCACCACTGCCACCGCTCAATATTTGTGCGGCGCCCTTGGCAGCCCTCACGGCGGACGTCGCCACTAGGAATTCCCTGGGAGATTGGTCAAGTGAGGACCTGCCGGCCATGCATGCACCGGCTTACGATAGCGATGGCATCACCGAGGTCGGTCCAGAGCATACGCGGTTTGCCGGGCGCTATCGCGATGACTTGCCTCGGCATCCAGGCTGCCTGCCGCGTGCGAGTTACGATGGGGCGCTGTTCTTGAACCGCGGCAACCAGGCCGAAGTGCCGCCCGGACTGCCTGTGCAAAGCGTCGATCCGCAGAGTCCCGCCTACTTGATCGATTACCCGTGCGCGGCAAAGGCCTATCAAATGCCCACTGGGACGGCCGTGGATCCGGCGAAGCCGGTGGTAATCCTGGTGCATGGTGGCATGGCCTCACCCAATTCCTGGGAGGAGTTTGTCGACCCTGCATTAATCGACGTGAACCCCGATCTAGCGGGAACACAGCTGCGCTCGGCCAATAGCTTCGAATTCACCGCTGACAGCGCCCCCCGGGAGATGTTCGCTCACAAGCTGCTCACGCAAGGCTTTCAGGTTTACGCCGCCGATTTCCGCAGCGATCGGGTGCGCGAGCTCGTTGGGGCCAACCCCGACGCCAGCACGGACGACCCCGGCTTTGGCGATGGCTTCGGGTCTGTCGACCATGGTTGGTCGGTGCCGTTGGTGCAGGCGCTGATCAAGGCTGTGATGCTGACGCACACCCGCCAACAGATTGCCCTGGTTGGGCACGGCCTGGGCGCCACCGTGGCTCGCGATGCCCTGCGGCGACTCTACAAAGAATTCAGAGATGGGCGCTCAACCCTCAATCCCTATCCGCGCGTGAACCACGTCGTGCTGGCGTCTGGCTTTTTCCATGGTCTCGCAGGGGCAACCTACTGTTGTACGAACTTCGCCACGATGCTGGGCACGCGCGGTTGTGAGCTGGGAGACCTGCACGCCTCAGCGCCCACGCCGTTCATGATGACACTCAACGGACCGGAGGATTTGTTCTCAGTGCCCTGTGCCGACGGCTATTCAGCCTATGGCGATGAAAACGCGTGTGATGGCCACACGGTGCTCTATACCACTCTGGGTATGACCGACATTGGCGACCAAACTCAGGACGAAGAGGGCAACCAACAAACGACCCGACTCAACGTCGACCGTTACACGATCGGCCCAAACGGCCAGCTCTCTGTGACCGAAGCCAACTGCGTCGACAACCGGGTGCTCTCGCTCGCTGATTTTGACAGCTCGGGATACTTTTTCGAAGTCCACCCCGGTTACCTCGCCAACCACTTTGGCAGCATTCGCTCTGATGAGGGTATGGCTCTCATATTGGCACGGCTGTCCTACTACGTCAGTTACGGGTTTGGGCCGAATCTGCCTGATTAACAGCGCCCTGGGGTCCGCACCTCACACCTGGCGTCTGGCGCGGATCGCGTTCCTGATACCTGAGGCTTCGACCTAGCGATGCGCAAAGGCGTGCCACTCGCCACCCGCGACCGCAAGCTGCTTACGGCATGCGGTTTGGCCAAGGTTCCCGTCATGACCGCCACGTGATCCCATCATCCACGAACGATGTCCTGGCGATGGTGTGAGAAGGTTCGCCGTCGATATGCTCCTCTGGACGCAACGGGTGAACTCTGGGCGAAGGGCACGCTGGTTGGCAAAGTGGGAAGCGTATTCACGAGCTCCGCAACCCAACACGGAGGTCAAGAGTCGACCATCCTGAGCTTCCATACGACCCTACTCCACCATGGCATGGTCATCGTCGGTCTGCCGTACTCATTCCAAGGGCAGATGCGCATCGACGAGGTCACCGGTGGGTCGCCGTACGGAGCTTCGACCATTGCCGGCGGAAAGGGCGAGCGGATGCCGAGCGAAAACGAAATCGCAGCGGCACGCTTCCAGGGTCGCCATGTCGCGCAGACAGCCAAGAAGCTGAGCGTGTAAGACTGGCCGCGGCACTCCCAGGACGACCACCGATAGACGACCATGCGGCCCCCATTCCGGAAAAGACCGTCCTCGGCGTACACCGCGGCATCTTCATGCTGGGGCTGGTCAGCTTCCTGACGGACCTCAGTTCGGGGGACATATCGACGGGGAACGTTGTCGCACGGGTCCGGCGCGGCGCTAGTCAGCGAGATCTTCTCTAGAAATTACGAGCACTTGAGCGATGGCTGTGGGCTGTGACATGGTTCGTCGACGATATGATCGCGCCATGGGTCTGGGGCGTCATGAATGACCCCCTGCGGTCGGGCGATAGCCCAAACACCTCCCTCCGCGAGCGCAGCGAGTGCGGGGGAGGTCGGCGGCGATTGGGTTGAGTCAACGTTGGTCGAAGGCCGACGGGTGGGGGGGTAGCGTCGCTAACGCTGTTCTTCCAGCATCGCAACGTCAGCGAGGTCTTTGGGGCGACCTGTCGCACGCTTGTTGATCAGCAACTCCGCACGCCCAAGCACAGGAACGTTGAGGTCACCGATTCGCACCATCACTCGGTTATTCCAAGCTGGTTCAAAGCCAATACCGTCGATGCTTGTAAGAATGTCGATACGCCGCGGGGCGACGCCGACCTGAAACACCACGCCTGGCTCTGTCAGGTCAGCAGGCGAGAGATTCTGCAGAGGCGCACCAAAGCGTGCCAGCGCTGCAAACACCAAGTCGGCATTTGACGGCGTGGGCCGTACCCATACATCCAAATCGCCAGTTGCGCGCGGCACACCGTGCGCGGCCATAGCGTAGGCCCCAACCACAAGGAACTCAGCGTTGGCGGCGGACAACTCGCACAACATGTCGCGGAAGTCGGGATTCAACATCGCTGTCCCCCATGAACGCCCACGCATCGAGCGTCAGCTGCCACATCATCGCCATGCATTCGCTCGCTGAACTCGGTGCTGGACAACCGGGCGGCTGGTCACGCGGCGTATGATAGAGGTGCGCTTCAGAGAGGCGATGAGCCATAGCATCATTATAAGCGATGTCGGCGAATCAGTCTCGGAACTTGTCATCTGGCGCGGCCAGCAAACGCGGGCCTAACACCCTCAGCCACCTCCCTCCGCGAGTACCGCGAGTGCGGGGGAGGTCGGCGGCGATAGGATTACGTCGGAGTTGGCCTGAGGCCGACGGGTGGGGGGGGTGTGGTGGGGTCAATCTGGGGAAGTTGCTGGGCGGCTATGGTTCCGGGTCGATCTGGCAATGGGGCAACCTGTAGCGCCTCAGAAACTGCAGCGTTTCACTTGATACCGATTCGAGATGCATGTGGCGACCTCGTCTTTGAACAGGCCGAGCGCCTTGTGGGCACGGATTCTCAAAAGGAGCCCTCGCTCGGTAAGACCGTTCGCCTCCGGAATGTAACCTTCCTGGTCAAATACGAAATTGCCAAGCGAATAGGCGATGAGACCATCTTTGTAAGATTCTACGGGTTGCACAACGTGAGAATGATGGCCGACGACAATGTCGACACCCTGTTCGATAAGCCAGTGCGCGAGGCGCTGCTGCGCCAACGATGGTGTGTCTGCGTACTCATCGCCCCAATGGATCGAAACGATGAGCAAGTCGGTTTCAATGGAAGCTTGGCGGAGCGTCACTTGCAGCGACGAGCCCATCAGCTGCTCAACGGCCTCTGCGGTGGTCGGCAGCACCATTGCCCCAAGAACACCGATACGTAGTCCATGACGTAGGAAGATCGACGGCTGCCGATCGAACGGGCCTGCCGAGAGCCCCACAGCCGCGATGCCGTGGGCGTTCAAGAGCCGTTGCGACAGTTGCATGTCGTCTGCGTTGCAATGATTGTTGGCCAGACTCATAACACTCAAGCCAAGGTAGGAAAGCGCGCCAACCTGTGCTGGTAGTGAGTACAGAGCGTAGGGCTCGTCGAGTTGTGGTTGTTGGTCCACAAAACATCCCTCTAGGTTCCCCATCGCGAGATCGGTGTTGGCAAACCACGGCACCATGTCAGAGAAGGCATCCTCGTAGCTGTGCCGTCCAAGACGTCGCCCCACCTCGCGGCCCAACATCACGTCGCCCACGAACAAAAGATCCACCATGAGCGTTGCAGGGTCTGGTGCCGCGCTGGTTGAGGAGCTGCCTTTCGATGGTGGCAACGACGCCCGGCTTATCAGCTCCAGCTGAAAGGTGCCGAAACGGTAGCGCGATATGTAGCGTTCTTGCGGCCCCCGCTGCTGCACCGCGACAACCGCCAACTCGGAACCAGAAGCCTCGGCTTCGACCGATAGGGCTTCAACGGGGTCACTTAGAGCCGACGACATCCAGCGGGCACTCAGCTGCTCGGCTTCAAACGCATAGATACCAATGTGATGATGAACCCACGGGGAGTTGCCATAGTCCATCCATCCCGAGTCATGAGGCACAACTCCTTCGATGTTGGCGTCGCGTCGGGCAAACCAAACAACCAGAATGGGCTCGCGTACGCGCAACACAGGGCCCACGGCGTACCCGTAAACATACTCATCGCTCGTCGATTGATGGAGCGTCGTGCCCATCAAGGACTTCACTGTGAGCTGGCCATCATTCACAGCTAGCAGCACCTGCTCTTGCGTGGCCCCAAGTCTCGCCACGCGATAACCCGGCTCAAGAGCAGCGACGCTCTGGCCAGACGCACAGAACACGGTGAGGCCGACCAGGGTGGCGATATGCACACGCAGGGAGGTCAACGTGAGCCAGCCGTGAATGCTGCGGTCCAAGCAGGCTGTGGCGGCCTCTTTTTGAGCCTTTCGCGCCACTCTCGATCCGTTAGGGGACGGTCGGCGACGACTTCGTAGTAGGACATGACGCCGCCTCGCCCGAAGTGCAGCTCACCGTCGATGGGGAACAAAACGTAGATCGGATTCACATATCCGGTCGCGACATGCAAATAGCCATCGCGGCCTGTGAAGACGTCAGCTATGAGCGCGGCGTTATTGTCTTCGAGGAGCACCTCTTGCCGTCGTTCGCCTGCGACGACCGTCGTGTCCCTCCAAAAGTGTTCGAGATCGCCACCAATGAACTCGATCAGATCGTATTGCTGCTTTGACAACGTCTGCCCGTCGAGTTCGCGCATCGAGATCTCCATGAGCGAGTTGACGAGCTTGGTAAGACGCTGAAGCGGTTTTTTGGCCGCCTGTGGCAACAACTGCCGAGCGCCTAGCCCATCCTCGATCCGTAGAAGCGCGGCAGACACCCGAGTGTAGAGCTCGACCTCTGGAACCAGATAGCCGCGGGTGTCGAGTTGGATGATCTCGGGTCTCGTCAGACATCCTCCGCCCATCTCCGCGATAGCGTGCTTGGCATACAACACAGTGTCATGTTTGAGCTCGGCATAGCTCGCCAGGTAGAGGTTTAGCCGCAACAGCGAATACGGCTCCGATTGCATGAATTTAGGGCTCGTGGCCCCAACGGGGGTCAGTAGAGGTACAAGCGTGTGCAACCAGGCGGAGTAGACTTCTTGCTGCTTCCGAGCTTCAAGCATCGCCGGTATCGTCGACTTCAAATACTGTTGCTGGTCGTAGTAACCCGGAATTTCTGCCAGTTTTAGGGGCGCCAAAATTGTTGCCGCAGTCTGTGAGCCCATGATCTCTGGCAACTCAAGGACCTTGATTTCCTTCCGGTCTCGAACCTTGGGTGTGACAAGGTTTTGGAAGACAATCGTATCCAGAACAGCCCGCTGAGGAAAAAGATGCAGGCCCAGCGTCTGGGCTGCATTGGGTCCGTCGCCAGTTCGGGGCGTCACAACGCCTTGAATCTCCGGCGCCCGAAGTAGCAGAAGCGCCTCTTTGAAGCGACCCAAGCGCTCGGGACCCGCCAGCGCGTTCGATACCTGTGCATCAGCATCTGAGCCAAGGATCTCCGAAGCCAACGGCGTCACGTCGTTGAAGCTGATGTCGTCGGGTGGGCCAACCAAAAACGCAATTGCGTCCGAGATGCTCTGCCAGTCGGCCATGGCAATGGGGCTGGCAGTCAGAGCTGAGTGCAGCAGCAGCGCCGAGTTGACCCCTGCTTCGCTTGAAAATGCCATCAGCATTCGGCCAAACCAAGTCATTGCGCGCGCATAGGCTTGCAATGACGGCGTCCGCACGTAGTGCCCCCGCAGCCGGTATTGCCGATAGTCCTCCATAAAGTCTTGCGGGTACCCAAAGATGCTTGGCCGGGCCGTCTCTTCAGCACGGATGACCCGTTGAAACTCGAGTTCTGCTTTAGCGACCACCTCAGGTGGAAGGTCGCGCGAGATTAGAGTGGACATCTTCCTCAACGACCGTCTTTTCAGTGCCGAGATCTCCTCGTCACTGTCTCGCTTGCTGGCGTCATAGCTATTCGTGGATTTGCTGCCCGTTGACGACACGAGGGTAGCGGTCTTCAGCAACGCCTGCCCAACCGCCAAAAATGCGAGGTTGTCGGCAACCGCATCAGCGAACGGCGTTCCTTGGACCTGTTGCCATTGACGTAAGGTCTGCCGAAGAAGCTCTTCGGTAACCGTAGCAAGTTTGGGTGCCAGTAGTTCCTGCTCGGTGGTTGCCAATAGGTAGTCATAGAAGAGGTGCAGGTTGTGCAACACGACATCGGGCGTGACAACGCTCGGTAGTCCCGTTGCTATCGTGCGCGGGCAGTCGCTGTCGCCGCGCCCAGACCGGTCGAAGTCGACGGTAAAGGTCCAATACCGATTCCGCTCATACAGTTCGAAGAATTCTCGCGTGCCGCCGTTTGCCTCGACAGCAAACTGGTTTTTTATCAACGATTCTTTCACGCGCGGGGAGTGAAACAAGGTCGCATAGTATTTGAAGCCGGGAATCCTACCTAGATCGACAGCCGATTTCTCCGACACTGCCAGCTGATCTGCCCGGGCAGGGCCCGACAAGAGAACACAAGGTGCGGCCAGTGCTAGGATCTGCCATTTTAAGGCCGATGTCTGCATTCGCGCTCCTGCAAGATGTGAATATGGCATTGGAGGTTAGCAGTAGATAGTGTCTAGGTTCCAGTCATCGGCCAACAACGCCAAGGGCGTGAATCGTGTGGCGGAAAAGCATCGTAGAATTTGTAACTTAGGAAGGGGTTCTAGGTGCAAGCCAGCTCGCTCGCCGATCGAGCCAAAAGACCATATCGTCCGGGAACCTGATCACGCTCTAGAAATTACGAGCACTTGAGGGGGACATATCGACGGGGAACGTTGTCGCACGGGTCCGGCGCGGCGCTAGTCAGCGAGATCTTCTCTAGAAATTACGAGCACTTGAGCGATGGCTGTGGGCTGTGACATGGTTCGTCGACGATATGATCCGCGATATGTTTGCAGCGATATGTTTGCAGTATTGAACGTCAGCTTGCTGCTGTTTGAGCGCTTCGCTATGCTCGGCCACGAGATGCTTCCCGACTTCTTGCAGTTCAAGCGTGCTTTCCGCGCTGCACTGATAGACCACCTCAACCGGATGCTCAGCGAAGCCTCCGTGGTATCTCACCTCCAGCGTGAACGCCATTTCGAGGGCGATGCTGTACAGGATCAGTTGGCACCAGAAGGCCGCCCCTACTCCGAGTTCGCTGCGAAGCTGGCGATCCCGACGGAACGGCTAATCGCTGATGGCCCGCTGGCCTTCGGTGAGACGCTGCCTGAGGTCGCTGCGTCACTAATCAGGCAACAGTCCGACCACGTCTTTGAAGCGTTTGAGCGCGTGTCGGAGATGGGGGGCTGCGTCTTGAAAATTGAGGGGCTTCCCAAGACATTTGACGAGTTTCTTGGCCACTTCGAGCGCTTTCCCCTTTCGTTCGATGACAACGGAAGACCAAGCCGCCCCGAGTTTCTGGTGCCACCCGGCGCAAAGGCGATCTTCGAAAGCCGTCAACGCGAGTGGCTAAGCATGCCCGAGAATCGCAAGCGACTTGCTGACGTCATCGAACGCAAGCGTGAGGAATGGGATGATCGAGAGAGCCATCGAGAGCTGGTTGACTAACGCCAACGAAAGGAACTTCCAGGCGCCCCTCTGCCAGGTTCTCCTACATCAAGGTCACCGCGTCGTCTACGTGTCTCCTCATCGCCCCCTTGAACAAGGCAAGGACATCATCTCTGTTGGGCAGGACGGGGAAGTGCATGCATACCAGCTGAAAACTGGCCGGATCGACATTGGTGTCTGGAGAACCATAAGAGGCGAGATCGCGGAGCTTGTTGAACTCCCGGTCGTCCACCCAAGCGTGGACCCATCCAGACTTCACCGCGCCTACTTGGTCACGAACGACGACGTCACGGATGAAGTTCGCCACCAGATCGACCTCATCAACCGTGACAATCAAGCGAAGAGCAGGAACTACGCACCGCTGGAAATCGTGAACCGCGATACACTGCTCATCTGGTTCCTGGATGCTCAAACGACGTTCTTGCCGCACTCACTTGATGAGTTTGATCTCTTTTTGAGGGTTCGCCTCGCAGATGGTCGAGACTTCTTCCCGGTGGAGGCATTTCAGGAGTACTTGGAACGTGTTGTTTTGCCCGACGATGCCAAGGGCCCGGCAAACCGCGCAAGTGCAGTACTAGCGTCGGCAATCTCGACGGCGCATTTGCTCGATGCGTTTCAGCAGCGCGACAACCACTTTGCCATGTTCCAGGCGTGGGCGACGCTGCTCGCTGCGATCGTCCGATACGGCTGGGTTGACGCGGACGACTCGGCGCCGATGGCTGCTGCTCGTGAGCTCGTATTCGACGAGATTCTGCGCGTCCTGAACTCTCTCAGAGACGAGGCGCTTGACCGCGAGGTCTGGATACACGGCGAGGGGATGGGCGACGGGGATCTCATCCACTCCGCCAGAGTTACGATGGTGCTCGGACTCATTTCAGCTCTCGAAACCAGCGGACGGGCAAATTGCATTGGTATCGGGAGGCTGCAGGACTCCTTGAAATGCGTATGCGACCGCGTCGCCCAGATGTGGTTTTGGGGCGAATCGGCATTCCCGTATTACCTCGCGGTGATCCACTTCCTCGAGACGCACGGACAGGCCGAGGAGGCGACAGCGCTTCTCATGCAAGTGTTCGAGCGACTTCTTGACGCCGACACGCCCGGTCAACCCCTTGCATTGCCAAATCCATACTACGGCCCGTCTGATGTGCTGCTCAAGGTGTTCAACCTGGAGTCCGGCGCCGACAAGATGTCCCAGGCTGGCGGTAGCTCCTTCTGTTTGCTGGCAGTGATCGAGATGCTCGTCCGACGTGGCCTTCGAGCTCCGGTGCAACGGCATTGGAAGCGCGTCTCGAAGATTGCTTTGCGGGAATTCGAACCCAAGGAGACTCGCGATCTTCTGTTACCAAGAGCACGGTCGGGCACCAACAACACGGCCTTTCTGCCACCCCGGGCCAGCTGGTCGGAGATGGTAGCCGCCTGTGCAAACCTGAAAAAGGCCCCACCTGAACTCATGGCACACCGTGAGGCACTGAGTTTCTTTGTTCTCGCCCACCCTCATAGGCTCACGCCGACGGTCTGCAGAATCCTCGATGCCCGCTCATGAGAACAGCTCGTCCATGAGCATTGTACCAAACCACGCGTTTGCTCTGCGTCGGCAGAAAGACTCGTGGTCTTGAGCAATTAGCCGACCCCTGCGCACTCGCGGGGGGTTTGGTGCAATGGTCGTGGACGGTTTTCTTTTAAAGGTCATCCTGGCTGAAGCAGCGGACTGGTCCCCAGCGCAACACTGCCTTTCTGGTGTGACGCCGACCGTTGGACACGACCTCATCCGGCTTGAGATCCAGCAGGAACAGCTTCTGCTCGCTAGTTCCCTCAGGGAAGAGGCGCCGCTGATACCACTGCGGGACATAGTGGTTTCGTCGGTAGTCGGGCATATGTTGGCCTCATCCGTTAGGACGACCTCCCCAGGCAGCCTCGAACAGATCATCACGACTCAATGGTCGAGAGCGTCACATCTCCCACGAACTACACCCGAGCAAGATCTACCCGCAACCCAGCCACGCGCGCATTGTGTCACATCACCACGCCTGTCCAATGTCACACCAAACTGATACAAACTCGGCGAATTGCCGCCACAAAGGACAGACTCCGACCGGAGCGACCGATGCTCAATTCTATGATCATGGCTACCGCGATGTTCGTGCAAACGGCGGTAGGCAGTGCCGACGTCATCGCGGACAAAGTGCTCCCTGCCCTGGCAGAGGCAGTGAAGGACCGCGCACACGAGGTTGCGGCCCAGCAGATCCAAGAGCGCTTGGCCGGCGCCCTATGCACCGGCGATAAGTTCAACGTCGGTACTCGCGTCTACCAGCTCGGTGACCCCTTGGGCCGCGAGAGAAGGACGGCAGGGATCACCGTGGTCTTTGAGAAGAGTTGTGTCTACCTGAAGAGAGTGCACGCCCCACTGTTGGACGCGGCCTTCCTGCGCGCCTTTCGGGACGACCTCATACGCGGCGTAGTGCAGCTGTCAGGGCAGGGACTGGGCGACAAACAACAGATCGACGCCCTGGAGAACTTCGAAGAGTACATGCTCGCGTTGGTTTCACTGATGGCGCAGGAACGTGTGGCTCCAGAGGATGTGCAGTGGGTGACACTACGTTTCGCCCGGATCGGTGGCGTAGCCGAGCTTCTCCAAGCCAACGACCAAGCGTTGAACGGGCTCGGTGAGGACCTCGAAAAGCTCGAACGGTCTCTAGTTAGGCTAGATGCACCGAAAGTGGCCGACCTCCTTCGTCCATCTAATAGTCAGCCGCGCAGCCAGCCGATGGGCAAAGACCCGTGTGGGAAGGACCTCGACTACTTCCAGACAGCCATCGAATACGGGTTTAGCCGAAAAGGTGCAGAATACGCAGCCACGGTATCCATGCCATGCGAGAAGCTGTTTTTGCATTCGCCGGACGCCGATGCCTGCAGCTCGGCGCAGATGTTCCGGTTCTGGGTGACTCTTCAGAAGGCCAAATGCGCGGCTGGTGCTTCCAGCTTCGATGACCGGGGCGCTCAGATCAATGCGTTGA
Source organism: Myxococcota bacterium (assembly GCA_022703175.1). Taxonomy (GTDB): domain Bacteria; phylum Myxococcota; class XYA12-FULL-58-9; order XYA12-FULL-58-9; family XYA12-FULL-58-9; genus JACRCV01. Next base: position 12,037 of record JAKLEG010000031.1, read on the forward strand.
CCGCGCTCTCGCACGAAGGCGCTGTGTACGAGGCGGCAGCGAAGTCGCTGGAGAAGTACGGTCAGCCGCCATTCAGGGACCTCGCTCGTGACTACCAGCACCTGGCGAACACAGCTCGGAGGTTGTCCGGTAGAGTCGATGTGTCCCTGCTCTGGGCGGCAAGAATTCTGTCCGCGATGCTGGACGCACGCGAGAACACCGAAGCTGTCGAAGCCTGGTTGCGGCTACTCGAACGCGACACTCAGACGCTTGGACGAGATCACGATCTTTCTCGATTCCTGAACGGCCCCGCACTCAATCCAGCGCAGCCTTTGCACGCGACGGTGCGTGCGCTTCGAGACGAATTGCGTAAGTTTGCCAGCTACATGGCCCAGGTGCCGGGTGGCATGCCAAGGGGCGTCTCTCCGGGGCTGGTTGACTCGCTCATAGCACTCTCGGGAACGATGCAGCGCGCTGTCGGGTTGCCTAAGGCAAACAGCATGCGACCGGATGCGTTCATCGATCTCGTTGCCGACATCCTAACGGCGGTTGGTCAGGTGCATGAGAGTCTCGGTGTTGCCGACGACTCGGTGACTCGTGTCCTCAACAAGAGTGCAACGCTACTCCGCCACGTCGCCAACGGTGATACCGCATTGATGACGGTGGATCTGGCCGAGAGCGTCGAAGACAAGTGGCCTGGACTTGAGCAGTCCCTGATCTTTGGACGCGTCCTTCTGACTGCCTATCAAGCGAAGGACGTTGAGGAGGCGAAGGGCATCTTCCGCGCTGCCATGTCATCCGCCACGAGCCGCGAACAGCGGTTTGAGTTCGGAACGATCGACGCCGGGGCAATGTTGTCAGCACGTGGCGGAGCTTGGTGGAGCAATCACAAGCTGGCCCGAATGGTGGTGAAAGACGGCGCTGGCCTCGCTGGCCTTTTTGCGCCCTTTGGGTTCATGCTGGCCAAAGAGAACTTCGGCGTGATGCTCTTCCCGATTGATCTTGGTGCCTATTTGGTTGCGAGCAATGATGGCCAACGCGTCCAGCTGAGCGACGCGGTCGCCTTCGGATTGGCGCCCTATCTTAGGATGCAGGACCTGCCCCTGGGGTTCGGAGTCAGTGTGGAATATACGCCGGTACTTCGCGCCGGCCGCCGCCAGGCAGTCTCCGTATTTGGATGGGCTGGGCTGGACCTGCCGATGTACACGCTCAAGTAGGGTCATGAGGGCACCGGGACGGAGCGTTTCGAAAGGAAATCGACCGGGAACATGATCCATTTCCATGTTCCGAGGGGAAGATCATGACGAGGTCACCGGTTTTAGGAGTCGCTCTCGTAGCCGTGCTGGCTGCATGCTCACCAGTCCATGTGGTCCGGTTGCTTCACCACAGCAAGACGACATACGCGCCAACAGACGACGTGGAGTTTCTGAAGCAGCCACCACCGTGGCGGTATGAAGAACTCGCCATGCTCTCAACCGGAAAATACGCGGATGAGCCCATGCGGCTTATCGAGCGCTTTGCCCGCGAACTTGGCGCAAATGCGATCATTTCTCAGGGCACTCTCGAGACGGGCATGTCTGTGGGCGGCGGCTATGTCGGCTTTTCGCCCGATAAGATTTTCTTTCTCGCCATTCGATACCTTGAGGATCCGGCCGTTTGGCAAGCTCGACAAAGATCGGCCAAGGTTACGTCGGCAAACAGTCCACCAGCACCTTCAACAGGTTGCGCGGCATGTGTCGCCGGATGCCAGGAGGACCGACTCGCCTGCAACGGCGGCGCCTTGCCTGGCTGCTATCGGCTCGGCGCCTGCATCTGCAGGTGCAAGCTAGGAGCTGGAGGATGCGGCGAACCTATGGAGGAGCTTGCTGATTGTATTGCCAGAAACACAGCCAAGGCGGCGGAAGGCGCAGCGCAGACGGTGGCGCCTCTCACCGACGATGCTGGGCGCAAGTAGTCCGAAAGCTGGAGAGCAGAGGGATCAGCAGCACAGATAACCGCTAAGAACCGGAGAGGTGAGTGAGAGGGAGAGTATCGCCCGGATACATTGTCACACCGCGCCCCCCACCCGTCCGCTGCGGCCGACCCCCCCCCGCACTCGCGCGGCTCGTGGGGGGAGGTGATGCGGGTAGAGTGGTGCTGTCTCGGAGTTGTCGGGCGAGGACCCACTCGACCTGGATCCACAGCCGGCCAGCCGGCGAGTCCTCGTAGGTGCTCAGAGTTCTACGCGTCTTCCGTCAACAGATCGCATCGAGCTGGGGCGGCGGCGGTTCTTGTTCGCAAGTACCGTCACGTCAAATGACCACACGCCACAGAGAAGGCCATTGCGAAGCTCGCCGCCACCCGGCAAGAGACTATCGTGCGTTTGCCAAAGCAGAATCGTTGGCCCGACACCGGCCCCCCCCCCCCCATTCCTTAAGAGTCTTTTCACCGTCGTATCGACAGTGCCCCAAGGTAGAGTCCCCTAGCGTGTCACCGATCCCGTGATGACAAGAGAACCGAGGAATCGATCGGTCACCGATCTCTTCTCATCCGAATCGGACCAAGTGGCCGTCGCCCAATAGCCGTCGTTACCAACCAGCGCGAGTACCGATTGCATGGTGACTTTCTCTTGGTCGCGATGAAATGTCAGGCGGTAGAGAGGTGGCGACGCGGTCGTTTGTTTCTCGTTCTGTACCAGCGTGAACCCCTGAGCCGCGAAGGATTGGCCGATGGCAGCGACCCGCTGATCATGTGTCATGGGCTCCAGATCAGGTAGAAACGGCGAGTGAGATAGTGCCAACTCCATGTCGCGTTTGGGAACCTTGTATGCAACGCGCTCAGTTCTGACGGAGGTTGGCCCAAGTGGTACGACAATCTCTTCGGCGTGGGGGGCTCCGGGAAACTCCGCCGACGCCACCTTGTCGGCGGTGGCCACCCGGTTCCAGTCGAGCAAGATCTCGGGTTGGAATAGCAGGACAACGCTCCCTACGATCATCAAAGAGCCCAGCGCAAAAACGACCCTCTTGTTGCGCGCACTCGCGGACGCTGACCGACTGACCGCCCACATCATTCCGAGTGCCAGCATGATAGGAATGAACTGATAGAGCTGGTGTGCAAGCCACATTTTTGCCTCCGTTCCTCATGGCAGAACTAACCGAAGCGAAACCGGCGAATCAACGCGTTGGTGAAGATTTCATCGTCACTGGCCCAGCCTTGGCTGTGCCGAAAGACCATAAGATCATCGTCATGGAACCTTGACGGCCCTCACCCAGAAGGCCGCAAAGATTCAGAATCACTAGCCATTTCATGGTCTTATCACAGGCCGATGAGGTTCCTGGCACATGATCGCCCCGTCACCTTTGACCCGCTCGATGCGGCTGGTGGCGGTGGTGCAGCGGGGGGCGTCGCGAAGCGGTCCGTTGACAAGGCAGCGCCTGGGACCGCCGCCCGAGCCGAGTCGGGTGTGACCGACCGAGGCCTGCAGCGAGCGCTGGCTCTAGCGCTTCGGGATCCACTTCGACGGCAAGAACAACATGAGCCCGAGCGACGCGAACCAGAGCCCGCCGAGCACGAACAACCCGCCCAGCCCAGCGGCTATACGGCTCTTGACGTCCTCGGGGAGACGACGGGCGAGTTGGTAGGTCACGTCCATCGCTCGACTCATCGTCTCCGGTGCGGCACCGTCGGGCGCGGTAGGCGTAGCGTAGATGACGAGTGCGCCCATACCGCCCGCGAGCGCTGCTAAACCCCAGGCCAGGCGTACGCCGGGCCAGTCGATGCCCAGCTTCTGAGACGGTTTCGCAGTCTTGGCGGTCTTCCCCATCGGCACGATCTTCATGTCATGCCCTAGCCGCCCCCACAAGCATTGCACCATCCGCCGGCCTCGCCGAGGATAGTGGCGGCGCAGCGCTCAGATGCTCTTGTCGGGAGGCTGCGGTCGGCGTGAGCGGAGGGGATCGATGGGATCGTTGTTACATCAGACAGCCAGAGAGATTCGGCAGCTGCCCACGACAATTGCCAAGATCATCGGCGGCACGATGGCCGCGATCGGGTTCCCCGGCGCCATTGGAGTTGTCTCGCACGGTCGAGAGCCTTCGGTCGCGACCGTCGCGACGCTCGTCGCCGCTGGTATCGCAGGCGTGGCGGTCTTTGTGGTCGCATCGCGAGTGTCGACCAAGAGAGCTGCGCCGAACCTTGAGCCTCCGTCATCTCAGAAAGACCGCCGCCGCATGAGCATGGTCGCGTGGGGGATCCTGCTAGCGCTCGCAGGGATCTTCATCGCCGCGACCTACCTACTGGCCGGGTAGTGGGTGTCGTCGGCGAAGTGAGGACATGAGACGAGTTGTAGACGCGCTTTGGAACGCCTTACTCGGCCTTCATGACACCTTCGCTCCCACCCAACCCCGGGCCGATCAGGTTCCTGGTACATGATCGCCAGTGGGCTGAAGCCCCACCCGATCACAACATATCGTCATGGAACATGTCGCACGCTGACAGCGCTGTACCAACGAGTACCGCCTCGACGAAGATCATTGGCGCGAAGGCTTCGTGACCGAGCACGATTGAGCAAATGGCGCTGCTCCCTGACGGTCGCAGTACTGTGGTGATGGGCACTGATTGGCGCGGCCAATTGAAGAATCTGACGAAGAGCTACGCGCAACGGCGGGCTAGCTTGTGTGCGATAGGGTTCATGGGCGATATGCTCCCTTATCACAGGCCGATCAGGTTCCTGGTACATGATCGCCCCGATAACGTTGCCGGCTACGGGCTGTAACGTGGGGAAATGTCAGGACAAAGGGGACGGTTTGAGGCGCGCAGAAAGGTGCGACGATGTGCTCGGTCGAGATGTCCATCCGCTGGGAGTAGACCCATCGGCACAGCAGACCCACCACTCCGCGTGGCCAGCGGTCCTCACCCGCATTGCGGGCACCCTGAGTGAGGTCGCCGACATCATCGCCGGACGCACCACCGAACACACGGCCCCGACCTGGTCCGAAACGCGAGGATGGACGAGCTTTCTGCGCGAGCTGTCTGACGCCCAGGTGGCCGACTGCGAGCAGCGCGGACTGCATCGCTGCGCCCATGACCTCCCGAAGATGCCCCCAACCCTCGCCAAGCTATGCAGCGACGTGAACCAGTGCCTCGCCCTCATCGGCGTCAGCCGCCCCCCCTCGGCGGATAACGGTCTGTCGCCCCAGAGCTACTCGAGGGTGCCGAGCCGCAAGCGGGCACAAATCAGCACGTTGGTCAGTCTCAGTCACGAACTGATGCGTAGCAGCACCAGAGTGGTGGATGTTGGGTCGGGTCACGGTCACCTCACGCGACTCTTGCGCGCCTCGCTTCACCTCGACGCCATGGGCATCGAGCGCAACACTTCTTTGGCCAAGACTGCCCGGGAATTGGCGGGCCCCGACGGTCCGCGCACCGTTGTCGCAGATGCTCTCGTGGACAGGCCCAAGCTTGGGCCCGGTGACTTCGCGGTAGGCCTCCACGCCTGCGGCGACCTCGGCGATGAGCTCATAAGAATGGCCCTCGATAGTCGCGTGCCACTCTTGCTCGTCAGTTGCTGCCCGCAGAAGACAAAAGCCCGCGAGCGACAGCCCTTGTCCTCGTGTGGCAAACGTGTGGCCCTGCGCTGGCCTCGGGACGTTCTCGGCCTCGCCAATCTCAGCGCCTGCTACGGTGAGGGTGTCGACCGGGTCCGAGGCGCCATGACTGCGCGTGAAACGCGGTGCGCGGTGCGCGTGTTCTTGGCACAGCGAGGCATTCACGTCTCGCTCGGAGAAACGTCGCAGGGTGTCAATCGACGCTGCTTCACGAAAGACCTCGAAGTTGCCGCCGCGCACGTTTGTCGCGCACGCGAGCTTGAACCGCCGTCTCGCCATGAACTCGAGCAGGCCCGCGCTGACGGAAAAGCTCAGTTTGCGCTCGTCAGGCGCTTTAGCCTTCCCCGCGACGCACTAGGCCGGCTGATGGAATTGGCCATTGTTCTCGACCGGGCTTGCGCTCTAGAGGAGCAAGGCTACGCTGTGCGCGTCGAGGAGATCTTTCCTGCTGCCACCACTCCCCGCAATCTAGCTATCATCGGTTGGCCGTCGCGCTAGCCGTGGCGCAAGGCTCGGGCGATGGTAGTCATTTATCGCCCCGGATAGCAGAGCAACCGTCAGAGTGAGGGCGCGAAGATCATCGTCAAGATGGAACATTATCCAGCCGTCCACAGATAGACCGAACCGCCTGATTTGACTTAACTTTCACCGCCAACATCCCCAGAACCCACGCAGAGCTCTACGGCGGCTATGGTTCCTAGACGTTGATCTCCGGTTGGGGTTCCCTGTCGATCACGGTCGCGCATTTTCAGGGACCTAGGTCGGTGTAATGTTGCTTGTGGCCTGACCCCTCGCCTCCCAGGAATATTCGCAACTGCAACTTAAGACTAACGATAACAGGGCATGCGGCTCACGACAGCCATCCGGGACCGTTTGGCGGCGAGCGCCGGGTCGAACAAGCGGTTCAACATACCCGAGGCCAAGCAATTGGCAGCAAGCGTCCCGGCGCCGTGGGCGCGCGTACCGCTCGACATGTTGGAACGGAACGGTCAGCGCTCGGTGGCGCTCGCGAAAGTGCTCGCGCAGGTTTCGTCCCCACGGGAGCCGAGCTTTCAGCTTACCACAGCGAATCGAGATGATTTCTATTCCAACTCCGGCGACTACGTCGGCAAGAAGATCCTGCAGCCACGAACGTCGTCGTTTGCGAGTCCGTTTAGTGTGCGGCCGCGCTCGACACTTTCTCGCCTCGAGAGCGAGATCGTTTCGGCCCTAGATGCGCTCTCGTGCAATGAGCAATCTCGCGAAGAGCTGTTTGGCAGTCTGCGCTTCAATTCGCAGCTGGTCTCCGGGACGAGCCCCAGGCTCTCTCTGGCTGGCACCGAGCCGGCCGGTGAGTTCGTGGAGGTGGGTGCCTACCTGATCGAACTCGAGAATGGTGATACCGTCCACCAATACGTAACATCAAACGTGCGCAACGCCACCGACACCTATGGGGTTTTGGAAGAGCTGCTGACGAGTGAGATCTTTCCCCGCGGTCAGAACATCCGTGCCATCAAGTTTTTCCACACCCACCCTGTGAATCTGTACCTGAGCATCGACGACCACGTGAGTACGCTAGACGAATTCGGCGATCTCGTCCGTCGCTATGGCAAGGAACTCGCCGCATGCGCGGCTTTGGCCCCGCACAAGTGGGTCATCTACAGCCAAATGGAAGGGGAACCTTGCCTGTTCGAAGGCCGAGTCAGCGACTGGCGGCGACCCACACGTTGACACAAGGGCAGACCCTGATGCTCCCCTCGTTTGGGTCAACAAGGCACCTCCGCCGGGTCGTGTGGGAAAGGGGCTGCGGCGATCAGCACGCGTCTGGGCGCTGATGCCTGGCGGACGAGCCTATTTGCAACGCGTGGCTCGGCGAGCGCCATCCCACCCAGCGCGGCTATCGTCAACCAACCTTGTCGGCCGACATGGCTCAGCGCGAGTTCTGCGAGTGATGGCGGTGAAAGTCTAGTTAAATCAGCAGGTTGAATCTTGCTGCCGGAGGTCGGATGGGGATCCATTACGAAGATTCTGTTGATCCCCTTGCCAGATATTTTGAGATATTACGCGACAGCCGGCCGCCGTGGGGTACGGCGTAAGATCAGCGGGCATGATCATGCGCGCGGCAACCGACGGCGGTAGCATCCCTGGTCACCAAGATGGTATCCCAATAAGGCATGTCCCTCGTGCGGTCATCCTCAGGACGCCACGGCAACCGAAAACACCAGGCGACCCGGTTGCATGTGGATGCCATCGACGACATCGTGGCGACCGTCTCGGTGGCGTTCGCCGCCGCTTCGAAAGTCGCGGCAGCGCAAGCGCCCGCAATCGAGGCACAGGTCCGCCGTATCGTTGGTGAAGGTCGAGACAAGCACCCGAGCATTCCGATCGACCCGGTGCGGCTTGCGGCTCATTTGGCAGCCAACGCCGAGCACGACGTTCCGATGGACGTCCTGCGTCGGACGCACGGTGCCGACTTGCACCTCGCGCTCGCATGTCTCGATCGGCATCCAGAGGCGTTGCGGCTGCTCGACACGCTTCTCGAAGGTCCTATTCGTGCAACGATCTTGAGAATGAAGGTCGACCACGACCTCGCCGACGAAACCCTTCAGCGCCTGCGCGTGCAACTCCTGGTACCAGCAGAATCAGGAAAGGCCGGCCTCACTTCTTACCGCGCGCACGGACGACTATCGAGTTGGTTGCGACTCGCTGCGGTGAGGCTCGCGGCACGCTTGAGTCGCGAGCATCAACACCCGACCCAGTCGGAGGCCTCGGCGCTGGCGATGCTCGTTGATCCCGAGAGGGAGCTTCTAGCGAAGTCGTACGCGGGTGATGTTCGCGCACTGCTCAACGAGGCGCTCGCGAACCTCACTGTCCGGGAGCGAAACCTGCTGCGCCAGCGGTTCATGGATGACCTTGGCGTCGAGGATCTCGCTGCCCTCTATCACGTCCACAACTCGTCGATTTGCCGTTGGCTTGCAGCTATCCAAGCGAACGTGCTCGGGCGCGTCAGGACTGGCCTCAAGACGCGGTTCGGGCTCGACCTTGCGACCATCGACTCGATCTTGGCGCTTGCGGCCAACGACCGGAACATCAGCTTCAGTCAACTCTTCAGCACCCGCTAACGAGTCCCTGGGGCTCGTTTTACCTAGCGTCGCTTGCGGCCGCCAAAAACGCCGCCACCTCGCGTCGTTCATTCACGTACGGATTGCAGCCCGCAGCAAGGTCGCGCTGAGCTTCTTGGGCCAAATCTTGCGCGTGCCTCCGGTCATGGGTCAAAGCCCAGACTACGCGCGCCTTGAGCCACAGGGCACACCCTCGCTGCCCCGACCCGGCGTCTGAGCTGTGCAACACCGTCGCGGCTTGGTGCGCCAAGCGCTGGGCTTCATTGAGATTGCCGGTTTCGAAGTGGATCTTGCCCAGGCCAATCAGACCATCACCCAAAACCCCGGTACCCGAGTTGCCACTCGCTTCGGCGACGGCGATGGCGTTGGTGAATGCGATTTTGGCCTCGGCCCGGCGCCCCATGTCGAACAAAACTCTGCCGAGCCGAGCCTGGGCGTTGGCCAAGCGTGCATCCTTGGCGCCGAATGCCGCAAGCAGTGCCTTTTGGGCCTCTTCGAGTTTCATGCGGGCTTCGTCCAGACGACCCAGGCTGTGCAGAATGGTGCCGACGCTCGAAAGCGTCACGGCGGTTTGGCCGTGAGACGCGCCCAGCAGGTCGCGCCGGATTTCCCAGGCACGCTCGCTGTAGGGCAGAGCCAGCTCCGAGTGCGCATCAAACATGTAGAGGTTGGCGAGATTGCCAAGAAATACGGCAAGTTGCGGGTGGAACTCGCCATAGACGTGGGTCGCGATGGTGAGCGCGCGTTTTTCGAGTGCGATGGCCCTGCCGCACTCACCCTTGAAGGCGAGCGCATATCCCAGGTCGACGAGTACGGCCGCTACGGTGGGGTGTTCGGGTCCCAAAGCCTGTTCGAGCAGGCTCAGCGCCTTTTCGCCGTGGCTAATCATGTCGACGGTCTGGTGTCGATTGGCGGCAATCATCACGCGGGCGCGCTCGACCAGACCTTGCAACTCGGCGTTGGTCGGCATGGCGGTGGCACTGGCTTCGGCTTGATCGGCGAAGAGCTCCGCGATCGCTGGTTGGTTCTGCAAAACGGCTGTGACCAGAACGAGCTGGGCATAGGCTCTAACCGCCGTTTCGACGTCGCGACTTTTTTCGGCGCGCAAGGCCGCTTGTCGAAGTGTCAACACGGCGTCGTCGCGTTTTCCGAGCTTCTCCTCGGCAAATCCTTTCCACAACAGCAACCGCGCGCGGGGAGGATCGTCGTCCCATGCCGTGGTTTCGGCGAGGGCCTGCATGGCAACCGCCAAGGCGGAGTCGTACTGACCGGTTTTGTGGAGCGCAAAGGTGCGCGCGGCGGCCTCGTCTAGGGCGTCAGATGCAGCCGCTTGGGCGGCGCTGATCGGGTGCTGGGTGGGCGATGGCAGTAGCTCCGCGCACACGTCGAGGCCAGGAAGGTCACTGACCGCCTGGACCGCACGCTCGACCACGCCGCCTTGCGCTTCTGAGAACGTTTGAATGAGCGCATGCACTGCGAACAGACGACGGTCCAAGCAGGTGCGGCGCGAGTAGATCAACTCGGGGAGAGCGTCACCGGTGCGCGCCTGGATACAGGCAGCGACCGACTCGCGGGTCCAACGGTCGAGATACACGTTCAGAGCGTGCGAAACACCCGAAAACGCCGCGTCGGCGAGGCGTGGAGCCGTTTTCGCGAACGCGTCTTTCACACGGTCTTGTGCTTGTGGCGACCAGAGGTCGGTTAAATGCAGAGCGGCCGCTTCTTCGCACGACGGCCCGCGAGACTGGAGATACACCGCCACGCCCGAGGCGCACACCAAGAGCAAGGCTGCAGCCAACACCGCCCGCCGCCGTTTCGGTCGCACCGTTGTCTCAAGCTTTGCGACCAGGTCGTGCATCGTTGGATAGCGCTCGGCAGGCTCGGCCGCGAGTCCCCGCACCAGCGTTTGACGGAGTTGATGCAAGTGTCGGTTTGTGAGGCCCGGCCGAATGCGACCCTGCTGAATCGCCTTGAGAAGCTCGTGGGGAGTTTCGCCGGCAAAGGGTCGTTCGCCAAACACGGCTTCATACAGGGTCACGCAGAATGCGAATTGGTCCGAGCGCGCCGTGGCCGGTCGACCCTCAAGTTGTTCGGGCGCCATGTAGGCGGGGGTACCCAACAACACGCCGGTCTTGGTCATTGAGGCGCCAGGAGCGGCCACGTCGTGAGAGACAGCACTCGACTCTGGCGGAGCGGTGTCTTCTCGGGCCAATCCGAAATCCGAAACCCGAGGCCAGCCGGTCTCGTCGACAAGCACATTTTCGGGTTTGAAGTCGCGGTGAATGATCTGGGCATCGTGCGCCGCCGCGAGGCCCGCACCTGCCCGCTGCATCATGGCGACAATCGCTCGCCAGTTGCGCCTGTCGGCGGCGAGCCAGGCTCTAAACGAACAGCCCGGCACGAGCTGCATGGCGATGAACGCTTGGCCGTCGACAACACCGGCGTCATGAACCGTTACCACGTTCGCATGACTGAGCTGCGCCATACTCCGGGCTTCGCGCAACAGTCGCTCGTGATGGCTGGCTTCGTTGGCGTCTGCGCGCGCCCGACACAACTTGATCGCGACCTGCCGATCGAGCTGAGGATCGTAAGCGGCGTAGACCACCCCCATCGCTCCCGCCCCGAGATAGCTCGAAATCGTGTAACGTCCGAGTTGTGCGCCTTTTTGTAAGCGATCGCCGCCATGCTGGGTCGCACTTCGACCAGGCTCAATCGAGCCGATTTGACTCGACTGACTCACGGCTGCACCGCGCGCGGCATTGGAGAGCAGCCGACGACACGGCTCGCAGGCATCGATGTGGGCTTCGACGTCCAGGGCGTTGGTGGGCGGCAGCGTGCCATCCAAGAATGCTGCTGCCCGATTGTCATCGAGACATTGACTCATCTAGCGCACGTCCACGCGAGGTCACCGTAGCGCGACGGCCGACAAATGGCCACGAGCGACAGACGGCGCGCCCCAAACTTCTTTTGAGTTTCTGTGCAGAAAACGGCCAGTGGCTGCCTCTTTACTATGCGGGATCTCCAAGCCGGAGCCGCGAATGCGCAAGAACCCAGGAAAAACAGGAGACATTCCCATGCCAAGAGTGAGTACCGGTTGTACGAGCCTCGACCTGATGTGTGCTGCCAATGAGAGCGAAGAGGCCCAGATCGATCGCTATCTCTCCGAGTTTTCTTTCAAAAAATTGCCGAGTTTCTCCAAATACGTGGTAGGCGCCGTCAGTCGCACTGGCGGCTCGCTAAAAGTTGAAGGGAACTTTGGTGACGATTTCTGCAAGGCCACGCTGACCATCGACAAGCGGCGCGGCACGATGGTGGTGGAGTCCTATGAATGGCTCGGCACACTGCCCGCGACGAGGACTGAAACCTTGAAGCTCAGCAGCGCCGATGCCAAGGGCATTCTCGCGGCCGTGATGTCCAAGGTAGACGCGCAAACCGATGCCAAACTCCACGGGCTTCAAGCGGAAGTTGCAAACGCCAAGGCGACCCTGCAGTCGATTCGTGCGGTAGTGTCAGACGGTTTTGAACCACCAGACTTGATTGGCCCCCGCCGCGGTTGTCCTCGGTGTAGCCTAACGTTATCGGATAGTTAGGTGGGACCTCCGGTAGCCGTTGTGCCTTGCTCAAATTCGCAAAAACGGGACTGGACCTCG
>JAKLEG010000310.1 GCA_022703175.1 Myxococcota bacterium
GAGGTTGCCCCCTGAGGTCAAGAGGGATTCGCGTCTTGACAGTGGCCCTGCTTCCCTATTACACAGCGCGATTCTCGTATCACAACGGGACCAACCACGGACTTTCCCCCGTGCGTGTCCCCAAAGGAGCGTGTCATGAAAGAGCGTAAGCTCGCGTTGATGGGGAAGAAGCTTGGAATGACCCAGTACTTCGATGACAAAGGCCACGTGCATGGCGTGACCGTGATTGAAGTCGGTCCGTGCCTAGTGCTCAAGAAGTGCACAAAGGCGAAGACCAAGAACGGGCGTACCGACGGCTACACCGCGCTGCAAATCGGTTTCGGCAAGAAGGCCGAGCGCAAGGTGAACAAGGCAGAAGAAGGTGTTTTGAAGGCCGTGGGTGGCAAAGAGAAGGCGCGTCAACACGTTGTCGAAGTGCGTGTCAGCGAAGCGACACTCGCCAAGTTCGAAATCGGCCAAGAGATCACGCTGAAAGATCTGGGCGTCAAAGACGGCGACTTGGTCGACGTGACTGGACAGTCGAAGGGTAAGGGCTTCCAGGGCGTCATTAAGCGCCACAACATGGATGGCTTCCCGATGACCCACGGTACCCACGAGTACCGACGCCACGGCGGTTCGATCGGTAATCGTAAATGGCCGGGCCGCGTCATGAAGGGCCGCAGCATGCCGGGCCACATGGGCGACGAGCGGGTTACGACTCAGAACATCCAGATCGTCAAGGTGCGCGAGGACGACGGCGCCCTGCTCGTGAAGGGCTCGATCCCAGGCGCCAAGAACGGCATCGTGCTGGTGCGTCCGGCCATCAAGAAGAACCCGCTGCCCTAGCCTCGATTCGGCAGCCGCTCTCCGCACTCGCATTCCACTAATCGTTAGCGTCCATTTCTTCGGCCCACATCAGGCCAAGTCGCTCAACGCCTATCTTGAGCTCCTGAGGTAACGGCGCGACCACCTTCATCCAGTTACCACGAATGGGATGCCGGAACTGCGCACGATGGGCATGCAAGGCCATGCGCTGCAATCCTAAGTTGCGTTCAGCCCAGCTGTTGGCGCGCGGATCGCCGTAGCGCCGGTCCAACAGCACCGGATGTCCAGTGGCCACCAAGTGACGCCGGATTTGATGTGAACGCCCCGTTTCGATCGTCAGCGCCAACAACGAAGCCTGGAGCGTGGCCCCGAGCCTGCGCACGTGGGTCACAGCCGTTTGCACAGCATTTGTGCCACGACGTTCGTCTCGCCGTTCCAAGGTCGCGTCGAGTGTCACCTGCGCCTCGGGAAATGAGCCAGATACCACGGCCACATAGCGTTTGATCACCGCATGGTCGACACGAAACTGCTCGGCCAGGCGCACCATTGCCTGACGTTTTTTTGCCACCACCAGCACACCCGAGGTGTCACGATCCAACCGATGGGCTGGTGCCGGTTGAAACGCCAAAGGCCCGTTGCGCTCAGCCGGCCGATAGTCGCGCAGCAGCAAGTCGACCAACGTCGGGCCCACAATGCCGGTGCCCGCATGCACCGCCAGGCCAAACGGTTTGTCGAGCACCAAAAGCTCATCGTCTTCGTACAGCACCACCAATGCAGGTGCAGAGATAACCGACCGGGTTGCAACGACTGCAGGCTCGGACACAGAGGCAAGCCGGGTAGGTGGCCGAGCTAGTGATAACCGATCGCCCGGGCACAACGATTGCTCAGGCTGGGCGCGTTTACCGTTCACGCGCACCCCCCCAGTGCGAATAAGCTTAAACACAGCGCCACGGGGTAGCTCAGCAAAGAGCTTGCGCACCAGGCGATCCAGCCGCTGGCCAGCCTGATCGGCCGTGATGACAAGTTCGTAGGCCGTAACCACTCCTAAAAATGATACGCCGGATTGTCGGGATCGAAATCGAGCGGCGTCAATGGCGGATTGATCACCATCTCCGTGTAGCTGTAGCGCTCGTACACGCGGCCACGGTCATCCCAAATTGTCACGCTGACAGGCAGCTGTAATTCCACATCGATAACGAACTCAGTCTTGGCGCCATAGAACCGAGGCACAAGGTACGAGGCCGCCTCAAGTTCATCGCCGAACGCGTCCAGGCTCGGGTTGGAGTTGAAGATCACATATGCGTCCATGCCGACCCGTTCGGCAAAGGCAAACAGCGACTCTCCTGCCTGGGCCTGAACGCGCAACGGCGGCAACGCCGAAAGCTCCACGGTGATGATCTCCACCGCACGACCGCGCACCGTATTCGCCCCCTGATACCGCACCGCACCCGCTGCCCCTTCGCGCTCGGCACGCGCCAAATCTCGCGACAGCATCGCAAACGTATAGCCCAGCTCAGAATGCAGAACCTGGTGATGTTGCCGCTCAAGCGCCAAGGAGCTGGTCAGCGACAAGTTGAGCGTGACGTCTGGAAATCGCCCCGGGTGCACGGTGAATTCGTCACGGCTCCGTTTCGCATTGTAGATTAGCTCCTGCCCGACGCGCGGCAAAATGGCAGCCAAGTACATTTGTCCTGGCCGCTTGAACTTGAAGGCCACTTCCTCGACGACCACTTCGCCATCGCGCATTCGCTCAGTTTTGTGGATGCGGTAGGTGGCGGAGCTGACGGCGTTCCAGCGCGCGACCATGGTGTCAAGCAGAGCCTTCGCGTTGGGATCGTAGCTTTGCCCCACGGCAACCGACGCGGCCACACAGAGCGTGAGCAGACCTGTCACCATTGTTGGCACCTTGCGGCAACACTCGCAGAGCAACCGAGCTAAACAAAGAGGTAGAGCAACACGCCCACGATCACGAGCAACACAACGCCCCCGAGCCCCAAGAACAGCCACTCCATGGGCGAAGAAACGCGTTCGGTGGCCAGTAGATCGGGATCGATGTTTTCGTAGGTAGGCATCGAAGGCTCAGGCATCGGCTCAAGCGCCATACCGTCCTGGCCCAACCCAAGTTCTTGAGATCCCGCCCCGTTTTCACCGGAGATACCCGCTGCGCCCTCATCCGCGCCGCCCTGCCCGGCCGGCGCCCCCAGATGCGATGGCTCACTCGTAAGTTCGTCGGCCTCCACCGGTTCGTCCTGACCAAAACCCGGCACATCTTTCAAGGCATCGAGCAACGCCGCATCGGGGTCAACGAACACCAGCTTGACCGGACCAATAGTGATTTCATCGCGGTCGTGCAGACGACGCGGTTTCTTGATGGTCTTGT
The DNA here is from genome assembly GCA_022703175.1 of Myxococcota bacterium. Taxonomy (GTDB): domain Bacteria; phylum Myxococcota; class XYA12-FULL-58-9; order XYA12-FULL-58-9; family XYA12-FULL-58-9; genus JACRCV01. Next base: position 3,185 of record JAKLEG010000310.1, read on the forward strand.
CGGCGATTTGGACACCGTTTTTGGAGCCCAGGTCATAGATCGTAAAGCCGTTCCAGTCCTTTTTGACTTGGGCATGTTTACGCGAGACGTTCGGATCGTTGAGAATAAACTCGCACTCTTTCGAGCGCCCGAGCGACCACTCGGTGAGCGTGCCAGCAAACGAGAAACGCACACCTTCGTCGGCCCCGTTGAGCACGCGCAGGTACGGCCCCTCGCTTTTCGCGTCGCCCATGCTCTTCAGGATGCCCTTCACCGCGTTGGCCGCAATCGCCTGGGTGTTCTCCCCCGTCACCGGCAAGGCGACCTGGCCGTTTTCAATGTTGCAGGTGACCTTCGCGCGCGTCAGCTCGATGATGTCGCCGTCCTTGAGAACCTTCTTGTCGCCCTTGCCAATACGCCGGCCATTCACCAGCGTGCCGTGGGTCGACCCCAGATCCTCCACCACGTAGATGCCGTCGGCCTCGATGATGCGCGCGTGCTGGCGTGAAATGGTGGAGAGCGGGATTTGGAAATCCGCGGAGGCGTCGCGCCCGAGGGTAACATTGCGCGTGGTGAATTCACGCGTGAGCGCTTTGGGCGCATGCCCATCGAGATCAATGACCGCTGTCAGCCGAATCACGGTGTTACTCTCACGTGCCCCACGGTGGTGCTACTGGTACTGAAGTTCCTTGACGCGGTCGACGCACCATTTCTTCTCTTTCTCGTACTTAGCTTCACGCACGCGATCAACAAACTGTTGGCACATCTCGATCGTCTCGGGACTCTTGAGCATCCGGTCATAGACGCGTGCGGCGCGGTAGTAGGACACGATGAACTTGGGGTCCAGCTTCATCGCGTTCAAGAACTCGTTCAACGCGCGCTCCCACAGCTGCTCGTCTTCATAAATGGCGCCCAAACGGAAGTGCAACTCCGCATCGCCTGGATTCCTACGGATATCATCCATGATCTTTTGCAACGCCTTGTCTTGCTTGGCCAAGCACTCGTAGGCCTCGGTGACGTTCAAGCGGGCTTCTTTGTAGTCCGGGTTGATCGAGATCGCCTTGGTGCAAGCATCCACGGCCTCGGAACAACGCCCCAAGCGCAATTGCGCGTAACACAGGTTGTAATAGCCCTCGGCGATTTCCGGACAGCTTTCGGTAGATTTTTCAAAGTGCACGCGCGCGTCTTCAAAATCTTCACTCCCCAGCGCCAGGATGCCCAAACCCAACCGGCAATCGCAGAAATTCGGGTCGAGTTCGACGCACTTCAGGTACTCGGTGCGCGCCTTTTCTTTGTCCCCCGAATACATCAGGCAGGTGGCAAAGTTGCGCCGCGCAATCGTGTAACCGGGATCAATCTCAAGCGCTTGTTGGAAACGATCGGCGGCCAAATCGTACTCGCGTTGCTCCAGCAACAAGAAGCCCAGCGTGTTGAGCGCCTCAGGGAAGTCCTCTTTGCGAGCCAAGGCCTCTTTGACGAACTCAAAGGCACGCTCCATGCGGCCGCGCGCCACCTCGATTTGCGCAAGCAGATTCCATGGCTCGGCGCACTTCGGACAAAACTCGATCGCCAAACGACAGCGCGCCTCGGCCTCGGTGAGCTTGGTCTCGGCTAAATACTGTGCACAAAACGTGGTGTTTTCCATCGCCTGCGGCGGTGCCACGTCTTCGATGCAGAAGGCGCAGGAAACGGGCATGGCCAAAACCACCACCAAGCCTACCGTACGCGCCACTCGACGTTGTTGCATGGAAACCTCACCCATCGCACTAACACCTCATCCCAACACCGTGCTCTCCTTCGTCAAAGAGCTCGGCCAGGTTTATCAAACACTTTTTGTAGGGCGCATCGATCGCTCGTGTCAATTGCGCCCTCCCGTTTGACAACCATCGCGCCCTGAGCCTAAAGAACGCCTCATGCGAGCGACCCTATTTGCCTGGTGTACCAGCTTGGGGCTGTTGCTCTGCGTTGCGACCCCCGCGCACGCGCAGTACCGCAACAACTCTTTTGGTTTCGATGTTGGCGGCTGGCTCATTCAAAAGCCTTCCGTCGTTCAAGACGGTGCTCTCATCGAGAACACCAGCAACCGGCCCCTGCGCCTCGAAAACGGCCTGCGCCTGGGCGGGGAGACCAACTTCAAGATGTCGGCGGACCACTGGTGGTTCACCGGCCGAGTCAATCTCGGTTTCCTGCGCTTCCCCAACCCGTCGGCCAGCGATCAAAGCATCGAGGCCCGTTACGACCGCGCGGCGCATGCAGACTTGGGTACGTTGCTGGGCGTACAAGGTGCCATGGGCATCCGTTACGTGATCTTCACCGATCGCTTCCGTCCCTATGTGCAGTTCAGCATGTCCTACCTCCGACTGTTCTCTTTCTCAGATCAGGCGGATTCTGAGTGCGAAGCGGGCGTTGCCGATCTGTGTGGTAATGGCGGCAGCAGTGCAACAAACTTCTTACCACACCCGAATGTGGGCGGCGTCCATTTGCAACCCGGTTTCGAATGGATCTTCACGCGCGACACCGCGTTCCATCTGTTTGCCGACGTGCAACGTTGGATCATCTTCAACGCCGCCGACAACAACGCCGTGGTGCTGGGCGCCGGCATCATCTTCTTCACTTAGCGCGGGGACTCCATGCGACGCCTATCGTTTGGCTTGGCTCTGATAAGCTCGTTCACGGCATGTGGCTACACAGATGGTGGCGGAGGATCGAACACCCTCGAAGTCATCGCCACCCTGGAATACCGCACCTCCGAAAACGAGATGGCCAGCGAGGTGCAAGTCCGCAAAAGCGGCGCTGCGGTAGAAGGCGCCACCATTACCTTAACCGACGGCGAAACCGACGAGCGCTTTGTCGCTGAACAGCAAAACTCCGGACAAAACGTCCGCTATCGGGTCACGATTCCCGGCTATCACCGCCGCATCGCTATCAAAGTTGAGCAAGGCAGTGATGACTTGCACGGACAACTCGAAGGGCCTGGCACCCACATCATCACCAGCCCCAGCAATGCCCAAATCGTCGACCGCTCAAGCTCGGGTGATGACCTCTCGGTACGTTGGAAGACCACTGATGGCATCGCTGCCGACGAAGTCACCCTGCGCTTAAGCGATGGCGACTACCAAACGACGCTCAAAGATGACCACGGCAAAGGTAGCATTCCGGTGTCCAAACTAGGCGCTGGCGACGAGACGGTGCACGTGATTCGCCGCAACCGCGTCACGCTAGAGGGCGGCGTTGGTGCCTCAGCGCTTGAGATCAGCTACCACGTTGAAAACACCATTGTCGTCAACGACTAGTACTACCTCGCACCGTTCCCTGCGCCCGCACGCCCCTTAACCCACATGGGATTCAAATGCTCGCGACAAGCAATCGCGTTACTCTAGAAACTTGCCCTTTTTCAGGTCCGCTACGAGTTCCAACGTGTCGCCAGCATTCAGGACCACGACCTTTTTGAGCTTCTTTTTACCGCGCACCTCGATGGTGTGTTTACCAGGCTCAAGCTTCAGCCCTTTTTGCGACGACTTGCCGAGCTTCTTGCCGTCGACAAAAACAACCCCTGAGCCGCCACGCACTGTCACCGACACCACGGCCGGACCCTTGGTTGCTTCAGTGCCAGGCTTGTCAGGCTCGGTGCCGCTCTTGCCTGCACCACCAGCGGGCGTCTCCGGTGTCTGCGGCGCCGTGTCTCCCGCCCCCGGTGTGGGTGTGGGGGCGTGCCGCGTCTTCAAGATGAGGTAGCTCGCCAGAATCACCGCCACGCCTGCAAGAATTCCGGCTACGAGGTAGAGCCACGCCGTGCTGGAATGCTTCGTGCCAGCGGCCACCGGCGAATTGGGCCGCACCGACAAGCGACCCGAATCGGTCATGATGAAGCCCGAAATGGCGTGCAACTCGTCATTTTCGGGGTCGACCGTGACCAGGCGCGCGCGCAGCTTATTGGC
>JAKLEG010000311.1 GCA_022703175.1 Myxococcota bacterium
CTTGGGGAGGGTTGCAGGTGGATATGTTTCCCTCCGCGCATTAACAAACGGGTTTGGCCGGGCTGCCCCGAGAAGAGGTGTGGGAGTTAGCCGACGAACATGGTTCGTCGCTGATCTCGGTGAAAATCGACTCGAAGTGCTTCCTGGTTGGCCAATTGAACCGGTATGCGTTGTGGACACCCACGCGTGCGCGCCTGCTCGCGACTGACTTGCTCGTTGAGAGGGCTGGTCGTGGCTAAGCCATCACGTCGTATGCGTTTGTCTCAACAGATCGTGGAGCCTTCCCACGAGCCGGATCTGAGCCCCGACCACAAGGCCGCAGTTCTTCAGGCTCTGCGGTGGGCATGGGGCGAAATCTGTAGATTGCATCCTGCGGAGGTAGCCAACGCACACGAAGAAGTCGTTACCAACTTGCTCCAACGCGCACTGAACGAATGCAGCGGTGGCAAACGATGCGCTTCGTGGCTTGAGGACTTTGAGGCTGTGAGCCGTGGTGCCAAGGTCAAGACCAGTGACGGGCGGATCGAGAAGCAACCGGACCTGCATTTTCGTCCACCCAGGTACGAGAGCGTTGTGCAGGCAAGCGATTGGTTGTGGGCAGTCGAGTGCAAGATTATCGACCCCAAGCATTCGGTAAATTTTTACTGTGACCAGGGTGTGCGTCGGTTTTGCGAAGGGGAGTATTCGGCCTGGATGCCCAGCGCGGCGATGCTCGCCTATGTGCGCGACAAGCAAGAACCGTTCTCTGCGCTCGACGGCCCGCTTCAGAAAGGCTACGGCCTCAAGCGCCACGACAAGGGCACATCGCCTGACAACAGCCAGTCGGCACACGACCGTTCGGCGCTGAAACCGCAATGTGTGGATATTGAGCTAACGCACCTTTGGCTAGCGGTTGCTCCTGGTGGCTAGGCGTTGAGGCAGGCGCGCGGCAGGTCGGCCCAGTGTGGGTTCAGTCGTCGTTCGCGCTCGTCGTCGCGTCCGCTGGCTGCTTGGCCACGCGTAGCTTGCGCATCGCCTCGACGCGCGCCCGCTCGGCGTTGATAAGATCCAGGCGGAAGTGGGGTTCGTTCTCCGGCCGCTCAAGTGCTGCAGATTCGTCCGCCGTCAGGAGGCGATCGAGTAGGCGGGTGAGAGTGAGCTCGGCCTCGCGGACCTTCTTGGTGGCAGCGCGGCGGCGGGTGTCGGCGTCGGCAGCCTCGGTGAGCTCGATGCTCAGGCGTTTTAGCAGTGCCCTGCCTTCGTTGATGAGCGCATCGGTAAGTCCGTAGGGCTTCAGGGTTGCTTTGATGTCGGCAAGCTCCGGCAAGATGACGCGCATTTCGTACATGACACTACGGGCGCGGGAGTTGTGCAGTTTGCCGAAGCGCAGTTTGCCAGCGATGTCCGCTGGATCTACGTCCTCGGTGGCCAGGTAATTGCGGCCACGGGCCTGTACGCGTTGAAGCCAACGGTAGCCCTCTTCGGCGGCCGCTTGGTTGTCACGCGCTTCTTTGGCGCACTCTTCTTTGAGGTGCTCCTGGGTGGCTTCAGCGGCAATGGTTACTTCGTAGGTGTTCTTCAGGGCGCGCATGAACTCGCCGCTGTCGAGCCCTTGGTGCTTAAGCTCCGTTAGCCAGGCGGCATTGCTCGTGGCGGCAAGCGTGTCCAGGGTGACACGGCACTGGTCGAGGAGGACTTTGGTGGGCACGTCGTAGCGCGTACTGCGGGTCATGGTTGCTCCTTGGTGTGCCCCAACAGTGGGGCGGTAGAAAGAGGGAAGCAAACCCAGGGAGAGACCTCGGTAGGATGGCCGGCATGACGATGTGAGACTGATTTTCCCAGCGCCACTTAAGAGAACCTCCCCAGGACTGCTCTCAAGTTGTGTGATCGGTAAACCAAGTGCCGCAAAGCGTCAAGGATCGTCCTGAGCGACTGCGGTGGAGGGTGGGGCGGCCGCGCATCTGTGCGGGGTGACGCTAAACTGTGTGGGGACGGGCCCCCGGGCTCTTGCGGGGCGAAGCGGGCACAGGCGGCGTTCCCCCGCAGCGAACATTTTTCTCCCCGCGCGTTTTCGTCCGGCCCCGCCTTAATCCTATGTGGACTCGGGGTCGATATCACTTGTGCGACTTGACTTGCCGCAGTGCCTCTTGAATCATCGGACCATGACGACCGCTCAAGCGATCGCCAGCGCGGATCGACCGGCTCGCCGCGTTGAGCAACGACAGTTCCACCGGCGCAATGTGCTGTTGCGATGTTGGCTCTCCGACGGCAAGGTGGATCGTTACGCGTCGCTGGTAGATATCAGCGCCGATGGTGCGCGCGTGCTCACGGTGGCGCCGCCACCGACCACGGCGATGGTCACGTTGCGGCTGCGTTTGCCGCCGGGCGACGAGGAGATTTCTGCGGTGGCACGAGTGGTCTGGCGGAGCGAAGGGTTTCGGGGGCGCGGCGGCGTGCTAGGGATGCAGTTTGCACAGATCGCCGGGCTTACGGAACTTACCGCCTTTGTTAAGGAAGGTTAGTCGGCATCGATGCGCTACGGGATCCTTTCTGATGTGCACGGCAATCTCGAAGCGCTCGAGGCGGTGCTCGCATACTTCGCCAAAGAGAAACTGGACGGCCTATTGTTTTTAGGGGACGCCGTCGGCTATGGCGCCAACCCGAACGAGGTCTGTGAGCGCCTGCGCCCCTTGGTTCAGCACGGGGTGGTGGGCAATCACGACGCGGCGGTGTCGGGGCGGATGGACTACACCGATTACTACGACGCCGCCCGCCACGCTCTGGATTGGTGTGCAAGCCAGCTCTCCGCCGAGAACCTCGAATGGCTGCGACGCCTGCCTTACAAAGTGCGGCTGGGCGCCGTAGAGATCTCACATGGCTCGCCGATCTTACCGGAAGCGTTCGATTATCTCTTTACGGCCGACCAAGTCGTTGGGTTGCTGCCCGACTACGATACCTTGGCCGACGTGACGCTGATTGGGCACTCGCACCTCACCGTGGCGTTTGAGATCTCTGATGACCTCGTCGCGCCGATGATTCAGTCGCAGATCGTCATTAAACCTGGACACAAGTACATCATCACAGTCGGGAGCGTGGGGCAGCCGCGCGACCGCGACCCGCGCTCGTGTTGCGGTATTCTTGATACCGACAAGCGCGTGTTCACCTACCATCGGCTCGACTATGACCGTGAAACCACGCGTAAGAAGATCGTCAAGGCGGGTTTGGCCCCGGTGTTTGGCGACCGGTTGTTGGTGGGCATGTAGCCTTTACCTTTGGGGGCTCGCCGCACCCGGCTGTCGTGCCAATCTCCAACCGTTGCGCATTGGCAACGTGCGTCTATCGTTGCCGCCTAGCGCCGATGCAGATCAAGCCGCCCGGAGCAGCCTCCGGAAGATCCTCACGACGCAGGTCGCCGAGATGCCGGGGGTACGGGTGCGCGATGGTGATGCCTCGGCCACGCACGTGGTGAGCGTGACGGTGGGCGAGATTCTGAGGGGCCCTGGCGTCGACGACGCGTTTCGCCCTGTGCGAGTGGTGTTCGAGCCGAAGGACAATAGCTTGCCGTTCATGGCCATCGGCAAGGGGTTGCCGCTCCTCGATCTGGTCAGCTCCACGACCACCGGGCTCGATCAGGCGTTTGCCATCATTGCGCGCGAACGTGAGCTGCTGTCAGCCACCGACGCCGAGGTGATGGAACAGCTGAGTCATCCCGAGGTGCAGCTGCGAGACTTTGCGATTCAGTTGTTGGGGGAACGCAAGAGCCGGGCAGCGGTCCCTGCCTTGTGTGCGCGTTTGACCCAGGAGCCATCGACCGAGCTGGTGCTGCGTCTGGTGGGGTCACTCGTCGCGATTCGCGATCCCGCCGCCGCCGAGCCGTTAATCGACCTGGCACGCAATCGTTCACCGGAGATCGTCATCCAGATTGCTTACGCGTTGGGGGCCTTGGGCGGACCCACCGCCGAGGGGTACCTGGTAACGTTGGCCAGCGGCCATCCAGCCGAGGCCGTGCGCGACGCAGCTGAAGCGGCGCTCAAGGATTTGGCGTTCGCGCACCGTGCCAAGAAACCGGACTTGACACCCAGTCAGCGATGACGTTTCAAGAGCGCTGAATCGTCAGCCACAAGCCCCGGGGTGCGCCCGGAATGAGGGATTCGCATGAAGCGGTTTGTTCGTTGTTTGCTGTTGTCGTTGGTCGTCGTTGCCGTTGCTTCGGCCTGTCAGAAGCAGCCACCGCCCGAGCCCGTGAAGCCGGCCCAGCCAGCTGAGCCCGTAGCGCCGCCCGCGCCGCCGATGCCAAAATCGGACCCCAGCTGCGTGGGCCCGTATGCCGCAGGCACCCCCGAAGTGGTGAAGATCGGTGATACTGCATGGGAATTGAATGGCGCGACGTTGAGCCTCAAGAGCGACTTGAAGGGCAAGAAGCTGGTGATTGGGGCGGTGACCGACATCAAAGAGGACACCGACGAAAACAAGAAGAACCTAAAGTTGCTCACCGACTGGTTCAAGAAGAATAACGTGAACCTCATCGTGGTGGCCGGCGACACCGGTGAGAATGCCGCGCAGATCGAATCGTCGATCGAAATCTTGGCGGCCGCGAAGGTCCCGGTGGTGAACATCATCGGCAATCGCGAAGGCAAGACCGAGTACCGTAAGGCGATGGTGGCGCTGAAGGCGAAGCTCGGCAACGTCTTCGACCTGAACCAGGTGCGTCGTGTGGACACGCCGGTGGCCGACTTGGTGTCGATGCCGGGCTATTTCAACGCCTCCTACATTCACAGCGATGACGGCTGTCAGTACTACCAGGCTGATTTGGATGCGCTCAAGGAGATCATCAAGGCGGCCGATTCGCCGGTAGTGCTGGTTTCGCACGGGGGCCCGAAGCAAGATGGCGCCCAAGCGCTCGACCGCACCGACGCTGGCGAGAACCGCGGCGATCCTGGCCTCGCCAAGGTGATGGCCGAGATGAAAGTGCCGTTCGGCATCTTTGGCAACTTCCATGAGGCGGGCGGTCGCGGCACGAGCCTCGCTGGCGATGTGAAGATCGACGAGGCGGTGACCGTGGACACGCTTTACGTGAACCCGGGTCCGGCCGACGCCGTGTCGTGGCAGATGAATGATGGTTCGACGTCGGTGGGTATGGGCGCCTTGTTGACCGTTCAAGATGGCAAGGCCAGCTACCAAATCCACCGGTTGGGCGCGAAGAGCGCAAAAATCACCAAGAAGCCTGGTAAGGGCAAGTAGTTAGCCCCGAGGCGCGGGGGATGCGACCATCCCCCGGGTCTTTCCACGTCCCCGCACGACTTCTACGTTTCGTCGAGGAAGACTTCTAGCTCTTCGGACTGCTGCGTCAGCTCGCGTCGAGTGCTTTGCAGCGCCTCGTTGGTGTCGCGCAAGCGGCCCGAGAGCACTTGCACGAAGCTCCACAGAAGCTTTGTGGCCACCGCGGGTTCTGAGCGAATAATGCTGAAGAACTCCTCACGACGCATGACCAACAGGTTGACGTCGCTTTTGGCCCGCACGGTGGCCGAGCGCGGCGCGTTATCCACCAGCGCCATCTCGCCGATATGGGCACCAGCCTTGAGGGTCACAATGACGGCGCTGCCCTTGAGGATTTCCACCTCGCCGGCCAACACCACGTACAGCTCGTCGCCGGTTTCACCTTCTTTAATGAACGGCTGGCCGGTGGGCACGCGCACCATGTGGGTGAGGCCCACGACCTTCACCAGCTCGTTGTAAGTGAGGTGGGCGAAGAACGGGATGCGTTTCAGGATGGCGATACGCTGCTCGGCAGCCACGGCGGCGGTGGCGGGGGTGATGCTGCCCCCCATGCGGAACACCACGGCTGTGGTGTTGTCGTGCCCGCCGCGTTCGAGCGCGCAGTCGATCAGGCGATTCATGCCCTGCTCGATGTTGGCGTCGCTCATGCCGCCCATGAGCTCGCTGGAGTCGGGATAGTAGTTGTACAGGCCGTCTGAGCAGAGCAGGTAGGTGTCGCCGGGGTCGATATCGAAGATCATGGTATCGACCGACACGTTGGGTTGGACGCCCAACGCGCGTGACAGCACATTCCCCTGCGGATGATTTTTGGCTTGCTCGCGCGTGAGTGCGCCGCGCTTGACCAGCTCGTTGACGTAGGTGTGGTCGTCGGAGAGCTGGTGCACTTGTCCCCCGCGCATCACGAACAACCGCGAGTCACCGACGTGCGCCAGGATGCCTTTGTTGTGTCCGGCGATGAGGACCACGGTGCAGGTGGTGCCCATACCGGCCAATTCGGGGTTCTTGCTTGCGAGCTTGAAGACCTCTTTACAAGCGGTGTGGACCGCGGCCTCCAGGGCCCGTCGTACTGCCTTCAGATCCGAAGACTTCCCCGTTTGTAGGAACTTCTCGCGGACCTTGGTGGCGTTGCGGATCTCATCGCGGATCGCTTCCATCGATGCGCGCGAGGCCACCTCGCCAGCGGAGTGTCCACCCATGCCGTCGCAGACCATGAACAGGCCCAACGCCGCATCGGCAAAGTACGAATCTTCATTATTGGTGCGTACGCGACCGACGTCGGTGCGACTGGCGACGGTAATATCCATGGGGAGACTCTATTCCGTGGAGTTGGCCGGAGACAAGCGTACGGCAGAGATTGCCGGACCCTTTTCGGTACGACGAGCGGCTTGATAGTGCTCCATCTCACTGACGGCGCGTGCGTACTCACCTGCTTCGAATGAGGCCTTGGCCTGGAAATAGCTGACCGCGGGATGCAGGGCGGCGTAGGTGGAATCGGATTGCACCTTGGTGAACAAGCTGTGGGCACGCCCCTCTTGGTTCTTGTGAAGTGCCACGTAGCCCGCCAAGAACGCGTGGGCGCTGCTGCGCCGGCTGAGCTCTGGGGCTTTCTCTAGCATTTGGGCGGCCTCATCCACTTTGTCCGCTGCGACGAGGGCCGCCACCTGGGCATAGTCACGATCCTCCAGGGCTGCAGCCTCGTCCAACGCCACTTCCCGCTCATCTTCCTTGAGCAGGCGTGCAATTTCGCCCACCGCGTTGGCTGCCGCGACGGCCTCTGCAGGCATGGGAGTCTTCGACTGTGTGATTTCGGCGGCCGCGGCGTGGGCATCGGCCACCAT
>JAKLEG010000312.1 GCA_022703175.1 Myxococcota bacterium
ACGGCGTCACGGTGGTGCCGCGAGGCTTCATTGAGAAAACTTCCTCAGGAAAAACCCGGCGTTTGGCGTGCCGTGAGAAGCTGTTGACCTGGCATCGAATGAACGCGCCCTTGCCGAATGTGGGACGCTGGCCAAGCTAGAAAGCGTGTGGCCGTTGGGTCCTCTTGTTCTTCGTCCGCACACACCATAAGGTGCGCCGACCGTGAGCGAGCAGCTGTTCTTGTGGCCCGACGAACAATCGGGCGATCGATTGTCCTGGTCCTTGTCGAAAGACAAGCGCCTACGCGACTGCCTGCGCAAATATTACCTACAACACTACGTCAGCCGAGGCGGTTCACAACCGACGGCATCGCCGATGGCCCGTGAGACCTTCGTCCTCAAGAGCTTGCGTAATCGCCATATGTGGGTCGGCGAGGTCGTGCACGAGATGATCGAGCTTGCGCTCATCGCGATGCGGCGCGGCGATGGGGCGCCGGTGGAGGCGCTGGTGGAGCGGGGCACCCGGCGGATGCGTGCCCAGTACGCTGAATCGGTGCAGCGACTGTACCGTGAGCGACCCGCCACCGCTTGCGGCTTGTGTGAACACGAGTATCAAGAGGCGATTCCGCGCGAAGAATGGAAGCGCCAACGCGACCGTATGGAGCAATGCCTGCGCAACCTCTTTGCGATGCCACTTTTGGCCGAGGTGCAAAACACGCCGGTGTGGCGCTGGTTGGCGCTCGAATCGTTGGCCAGCTTCGAGCTCGATCACGCCACGGTGCTTGTGAAACCTGACTTTGCCTGGCGCGATGCCGCCGACCGCGTGGTGATGGTGGATTGGAAGACCGGCAAGCCTCGTCCAGAGGATGAAAAACTGCAGATCGCAGTCTATGGGCTTTTTGCCCAGCGTGCCTGGGGCCTGAAGAGCGAGCAGATGCTCGGCAAGGTGGCCTACCTGGAGACCGGCGAGCTGCACGAGTTTGTCGTCGACCGACAGGCCTTGAACGAGGCCGAAGCTGTGATTCGGGCGTCGCTCAAGCAGATGCGCGCTTTGCATGCCGATGGCATGGAGCCCAAGTACCGATGGCAGAGTTTTCCCATGACCGACAGCCGCGCGACCTGCGGATTCTGTATGTTTCGTCGCCTGTGTGAGCGCTCGTAGCCTTGGCGCCGAGGGCGCAAACGCCGTTACAACGCGCTGCGGCGTAGATTGCTGTCGCGCAGTTTCGGGCTTGTGAGCAGCGTGCGGCGTTGCTACTGGGGTGGGTCATGAAACGTGGGTGCTTGCTCGGCGGCTTGCTGATGCTCCTTGGTTGTCAGGACAGCGGCGGGTGTGGCAACGACTATCCCTATCCGCGGACCGATCCGCTGGCGGCGCCTTCCCTCAAGGCGGTGCGCGGGCGTTTGTCGGAGGCCGGAATTGCCACCGCTGCGCGCGCTATCCCGGACCTGCTCACCGCGGCCTGCGCAGCCAACCCTGCGGACGGTACCAAAAGCTGTGCTCTGGATCCGGTCACGCCGGGGCGCGTGCGTTTTTACCTCGGCACCGAGGCGGAGCCGGTTACCTTTAACGTGGTCGCCTCGCAAGGTGAGGTGCTACCCCCTAGCTTTGTGGCGGTGGACCTTCAGAGCCTGCACAACAATCTTCATGTGCAGCTCGTCGACGTGGTGGGCGGCCAAGATGGTGTGCGGGTGAGTGTGGGCTGCACCGCGGCGGATTTTGACGCCTGCACGGACCCTTCGACCTTCGTGGATGGCTCGCTCGACCTGACGTTGTACTTGGAGGGAGTCGACGTGCCGCTGGTTGGCAGCTGGGGTGAGAGCGTCTGTTTTGCTCAGGACAACTCGCCCACAGCGCCGGGGCTTCGGATCCAGTCGCTGATCTTCACGTTCTATCCTCGCATCGAGGTTGCCGCCGACGGACGCCCCTATCTGCATGTGGAAGAGAACGACATGGTGGTGGAGCGGATGGAGGTTGGGTTGGACGTGCAAACCGGCAAGGCCTGTTGGGAAAGCACCTGTGGCGCCTGCGGTTCGGGTGAGTGCAGCCTGTGTACCGCCGCCGACGTGTTGACCGACTATGTGCTCGAACCGTTCTTGGAAACAGGCTCCTTGGCCCGGCGCCTGACGACGTTGGTCGCCAAACAACTGCTCGCAAGCGTCGCCGAGGGCGCACTGGATGTGGCCGGGGAGCTTGATGCCACAAGCGTCCTGACCTTTGTGAATCCACGAGCCGAACCTACCAAGTACTTGTTGGCCGCCAATGCTGATTCTCCGAGTGCCGGCGGCAGCTCGTCGGCGCTTGGTATGAACCTCGACTTTGATGTGGGTTTTATCGCCAAGCACGGCGCCTGTGTGCCGATGGTGGAGCCACCGTCGTGGGTGATGCCCAGCATGCCTGACCCGGGCGCCTACGTGTTGGCACCCGATCCGGTCACGGGTGACATGACGCCAGAGGCCTACGATGCCGCGCTGATCGTCGGGGACGGGGTGCCGGGCCGCGCGTTGTTTGATCTGTTCGACGGCGGTTCGCTGTGCCTGAACCTGGACTCCGCGTTGCTGGGGTCGCTGACCCAAGGGGTGTTTGCCCCGACGGTGGCCAGTCTGGGCGTCATCGCGCCTGGCTTGGCGGGCTTGGCGCCGCCCAACGCTCCCGTATCCGTGGTGACTGCGCCATCGCTGCCGGCGCAGTTGCGTTTTGGCACCGGCATGGTCGCTGGCGGCACGCGCGACAGTCACCTGCAATTGGTGTGGCCGTCGTTTGGCGTCGAGCTGTGGCCTTGGGTCGACCAAACCTACCAACGCGCCATCGCGCTCAGCTGTGACCTTGCGGTGGGCCTGAGCTTTGAACCCACACCCAGCGGCAACTTGCTCATCACCGTGGACCGAATTGCGTTGGACAACGTGTTAACCACCTACAATGAGATTCCGTTGCAGTTCGATGCCCAAGGGCTCACCAATCTCGTGGCCGCGTTCGTGCCGAGCCTGGTGAGTGGCGAACCGTTTGATGTGCAACTCACGGCCGCCGCGCTGGGTTTTCCGTTTGTGCCGAAGGCTCGCGCCATTACCACGTTAGGCGCCGACAAGCGCTTCCTCGGTGTCTTCCTGCGCTTCTGTGCGCCCCGCGATTTGGCCGATGCCACGAACCCGTTGTGCTACGAGCCGCGGCCAGCCCCAGGCGACAAAGCCCAAACGCGAGGCTGGCTGGAGCTTGAGCCCCTCGACGAGCTTACCACGACCATGCAGGGGCACTGGCGTGTGCGCGCGCACTCCGATTTGGCACCCGGCCCGGCCTTGGAGTTGGCTCTCCGAGTGGATGGGGGTGCGACCCTGGCGTTTCGAGCCGCAGATCGCACCGGTGTCGTGGAATTCTACCATCCGACGTTGGCGTTGCCCGGACGTCATCACCTAGAAGTGCTGGGGCGGGTGGGCAAGTCGCTGGTTTGGACCACACCGTACCAAACGACGGTCACGGTGTTGGAGCCGGCCGTGCCAGACGCGCCGGCGCTGGTTATGCCCGCTCGTAAGGCACCCACCCCTGTCCCATTTGCTGAGGGATGTCAGGCAGTTCCAGTGAGTGTGGGGGGCGCGGCGCTGGTGGCTCTGGCGTATGTCGCGCGACATTGGCGACGCCGATGCCGATAACGCTACCGATGATCTCTGGGGTGCTACCTCGGCGCCCGTTGCGATGGCCGCCGTTCTTGTGTGCTTGGCTGCTAGGGCTGTTCGCCTGCAGTGGCCAGGGCGGCTGTGGGAGTTGCGGTGGTGGCAGCTATCCGGATCCGCCGCCGCCTGAAGGTGCGATGCACGCCAACGCGCTGGTTGCGCACTTGCAGCAGGGGGGCGTGGATTACCTGGCGCGGCACCTCTCGGATATTGTCCGCGCGCAGCTCCCCACACGCACGGTGGGCGGCATCGAGCGGGCGATGTTCTATTTGCCGGAGAGCAGTTTTTCGGCCGGGATTGTCGACGTGACCACCCGCGATGGGTGTATCGGCGCAACGCCGTGGGAAAGCTGTCCGCCACTCAATCCTGACGACGGAGACACCTCTGCGGGCCCCACCTATCGTTCAAAGGTGGAGTTGAACCTGAACACCCTGGATACGGGGATCACGGCGACGTTTGCGCCCGGCTCCGGAGCCACACCCGACGGCATCCAGATCACGCTGCAAAACGTTGATCTGTTTGTCGACCTGGCGCTGGTGCTCGAAGGGGTGGACCTCTTGGGGGATGCGACGTGCTACGTTCACGATGCCGAACTGACGGTGCCGGCCATCCATCTAGACCGGATGGCCTTTACGTTGACGCTCGCCGTAGATGCGCAAAATCGCTTCACCACGGGGGTGAGCGATGTTCAGGTGGAAATTGGCTCGTTCCTGAACAGCGATTTGTTGAACCTGGACGTGTCGCCGTGCAATGGCGGTGTCTGCAACGATCCGACCTGTCACAACTTTCTTTCGGGGTTTAACTGCAGCCTACAATGTGGCTTGTCCGATTTCGTGTTTACGGCCGCCAATTTTCTGACCGGGGTGTTGACGCCGATGCTGGAGTGGTTGGCTCCGACACTCCTTGAACAAGTCGTTACCGGGATGCTGCAGGACTACAACAACCAGCCGTTGGCGCTCGCCGGAAGCTTGGACGTGGCTGCTCTGTCCTCGGGTGTTTCCTCCGGTTCGTTGTTCATGGATCCGTCGGCCTTACTGTGGGGCGCGGTTCCCAACGATGATGCCTTTGTCGTCAGCGGTCCTATCGAGGCGCGTGGCATGCGACTGTCGTTTGACATGGGCGCCTTTGCGCCACCGAGTGCCTGCGCCCCGCGAGTGTCTGTGCCGGCTTTTGCCGCCCGCGTTGGCCCCGCGCCGTTTTTTGACGGCACGCTTGAGCGTGATGGCCATGTGGAGAACTACCACGTGGCGTTAACGCTCTCGGAAGCACTGGCGGCCCAGGGTGCCTACGCCATCTACTCGATGGGCTCCGAGTGCCTGTGGCTCTCGATGGACGCGCTGGGGGAGCTGTCGGGAGGCGCCTTGACCCTGGGGACGTTGTCTCTCTTGGTGCCAGCGCTGGCCGAGTGGGGGGAGGCAAACTCGCCGTTGATGTTCCAGGTTCACCCCGCAGCGGCGCCGAGTATTCATTTGGGCACGGGGGCGGTGACGGGCCACGATGCGCAGGGGAACCCAATCGTCGATTCGCTCATTCAACTCGACCTGGGCGACCTGGGGCTGTCGATCTATGCGCTCATCGACAACGAGATGGTGCGCTTGGCCACCGTTGCCGCCGACGTTCGTCTGGGCCTCAACGTCGAGCGCACGCCCGACAATCATTTGCAGATCGGTCTGGATGGCTTGACGATCGCCAACGTCGTTGAGGTGTATGACGAGATGATGCCGGCCGCCGACTACGGTGTGCTCTTGGAGGTGTTGCTTACCACCACGTTGGGTTCGCTGATCGAGGGCGTCGCGAGTTTTGATCTGGATCTGGCGCCGATGCTTTCGGAGCTTCTTGGTGGCGCGGAGGTCTACGCGCGCATCAACACGGTGGAACGCCTGGGGGAGCCTCCGCAGGCCTACCTGGCGACCTACCTGACATTCTGCGAACCAGAAGACCTGACCGACCCCGCCAAGCCGCCGTGCTACACGCCACCCGCACCACCGCTTTCGGCATCGGCGCAGCTGCTGCATGTCGAACGCGGTGGTTTAGCGTTGCAGGTTGAACCGGGCCACACGGTACAGATCCGCGTGGATGGCGGTCCTTGGAGTGGTTTCCGCGGCGATGCGAGTGGGCGCGCGCAGTGGCAGGCGCCGTTGTTGCATCTGCCTGGGTTGCACCGCGTGGAGGTTCGGGAGCGGCTGGCCAACCATTATTGGACGCGTACCGAAGCGTCGACGACCCTGCGTGTGTGGATCGATTGACGTCGGGGCTTAAGCGGTGCGATAGCCCCCAGCACTTCTACGTTCCTGGAGACCGTAACCCCATGCTTGCCTTGATGCGTTTGACGCTCGTTTTGGTCGGTGTTGGCGTATGTGCGTGTGCTGGGACTCCGCCCGCACCACCGCTCACCCCCGCGCCTCCGCCTCTGCAGCCCGTGGTTGAGGCTGTTCCTGAACCAACGCCCCCGCCGCCACCGAAGGAGGTGCCGCCTCCGCGGATTGCCCTCGTGTTGGGTGGGGGAGGCGCGCGCGGGTTTGCCCACGTGGGTGTGTTGCGAGTCCTGGAGCGCGAGAAGATTCCATTGGCCCTGGTGGTGGGCACGTCGGTGGGGAGTCTGATCGGCGCATTGTATGCCGCCGAGCCCAACACCTTCGAGTTGGAGTGGAAGGCGTTTCGCATTGAGCAAGGGGATCTCTTTGATTTTTCTCTGTTTGTCGCAGCCACGGGGCCGGTGAAAGGCGATGCCATCCGGCAGTTTGTGGCTAAAAACGTCAAGCTACAGCTGATCGAGCAGTTTCCAATTCCCTACATCGCCATCGCCGCCGACCTGAATACCGGCGAACGCGTGTTGTTCAGCTCAGGCAGCATCGTTGATGCGGTGCGCGCCTCGGTCTCGATTCCGGGAGTGTTTACGCCAGCCCGCATTGGCGCCCGCACGCTGGTGGATGGCGGGATCGTCGCTAACCTCGGTATTGAGGTCGCCCGAGAGGCTGGTGCCGACATCGTTATCGCCTCCAACATCACCCAGAACGTGGTTGATTATGGCGTCTCAGATCTGGTGAGTATCACCTTGCAGTCGGTGAACATCATGATGGGAGAGATGGCGAAATATCAGGTTAAATTGGCCGACGTCGTGGTGACCCCAGCGATCGGCGACGTTGGCACGATGGACTTCACCCAGAAGAAGCGCTGCATGCAGGCCGGAATTCAAGCAGCCGACGCGCAGATGCTGGCTTTGAAGCAGGCCATTGCCAAGTACTACCTCGACCGCGGCGGCGTGGTACCTCCGGGTTTGTTGCCGCCCACCAGCGCGGTTGACCTGCGCTTGCCCCCTAAGGGATAAGGCCGCCGATGCAAAAGCTCCATACCTTGTCGTGTCTTCTGTTGGGAGCGAGCCTTCTCGGGGGTTGCGCTCGCGAGATTCCCGGCGATCCGCCTCCCGACAAGTCGATCTATTTTC
>JAKLEG010000313.1 GCA_022703175.1 Myxococcota bacterium
ACTGTGGTGCTATCGCTCCCACGCTGGTCGAAAGCGAATTGTTCGGTCATGAGCGCGGCGCTTTCACCGGCGCCGTGCAACAACGCCGCGGCGCCCTAGAAGAAGCCAACGGCGGTACGCTGTTTGTCGACGAGCTCTCCTCCTTGGCCCTCGACTTGCAACCCAAGCTGTTGCGCGCCCTGGAAGATCGAGAGTTCACCCGCGTCGGCAGCAACCGCTCGCTCAAAATGGACTGTCGTATTATCGCCGCGACCCAACGCGATCTCTGGAGCGAGGTTAGCGCCGGACGCTTTCGCGAGGATCTCTACTTCCGCCTGGCCGTCGTGACGATCCCGTTACCGGCGTTGCGCGAACGCCGCGAAGATGTGCCACTCTTGGTGGATCGCTTCCTGAAAGACCTCGCCAACCCCAGCCTCGTTACCTTCGAAAGCTTGGACTACGCCGCAAAACAAAAGCTTTTGGCCCACGACTGGCCCGGCAACATCCGCGAGCTACGCAACTCCATCGAACGTTTGGCATTGATGGAAGGGGGCATGCCGTTCATGCGCTCGGCCGAGGTTCGCCAGGGCGAGCCTCCCCCTCAACCTGAGGCACCGACCTCGACTCCACCACTTTCTGCCGCCGCGGCGGTGCCCGTGGGTGCCCTGTCGCCCGACTACAGTCTCCCGTTCAAGGAAGCCAAGGACGCTTTGGTTTCGAGCTTCGAGAAGGAATACTTGAGCCGACTCTTGCTCCGCGTCGAACACAACATCGCTCGGGCCGCCCGCGAGGCAGGCATCGACCGCAAGCATCTCTACACGCTGCTCAGCAAGCATGGCCTGTCCGGCCAAGAATCAGACGATCGCGATCGCAATCCGTCCGCCTGAGCCGTTTTGCAGGGGGGTGACCCGGTTTCCCGGTTGCATCCCCCGAAACCCTGGTTGTAGTCTGCCGCCATGCCTGCAGCCGAGTCGGGGCTTCCCCGCTACATTGCCGTTGAAGGGCCCATTGGTGTCGGCAAGACCACCTTGGCGTTGAAGTTGGCCGAGCGCCTGCGCGCCCGCACCGTCCTCGAAGAATTCACCGACAATCCATTCCTACGAGAATTCTACGCCGACCGCCAACGCGTAGCGTTCCAAACCCAGGTCTACTTCCTCATTGCGCGGTTCAAGCAGCAAGAGCGGCTGCGCCAACAAGACCTGTTCTCCCGAGCCATCGTCAGCGACTACTTGTTCGCCAAAGACCGCATTTTTGCTTACCTGAACCTAAAAGAGCACGAGTTACAGCTGTACGAGAAGATCTACGACCTCATCCGCCCGACCCTCGTCAAACCCGACCTGGTCGTCTATCTCC
Source organism: Myxococcota bacterium (assembly GCA_022703175.1). GTDB lineage: Bacteria > Myxococcota > XYA12-FULL-58-9 > XYA12-FULL-58-9 > XYA12-FULL-58-9 > JACRCV01. The sequence continues at coordinate 1,333 of JAKLEG010000313.1, forward strand.
AGGCGCGGCCTGAGGTTTTGATGCAGCGGCTGCGTCGACGCGGGCGTGATTTTGAGACCCCAATCGAGGTTAGCTATCTCGAAGAGCTGATGCGCGCCTACAACAACTTTTTCTTCCATTTTGACGAAAGCCCGCTCTTGGTCGTCGAAACCTCCGACATCAACATCGTCAACAACGAGAAGGATTTCGAAGATTTGGTGCGCGTCCTGGGCACGGTCAAACACGGCACCCAGCACTACGTGCCCAAGAGCAACCCGATCGGCTAACCGGTCAGCGCACGGTATTGTCGTCAGCTGGCGGTCCACAACGAACTGCCGCCACACATCTCATCACGTCTGCTACCAGGACGGCTGCTGCTCCAAAAGCGTCTCGACGGCGTCGGGAGGCATGGGCTTGGCGAGATAAAAACCCTGACACAGATCGCACTTGAGAGCGCGCAAATGTTTTAGTTGGTCGGCGGTCTCCACCCCTTCGGCGATGACCTCCATCCCAAGCACCCGCGCCAACGTGACGATGGTATGCACGATGACCGAGTTCTCGCCGTCCACGCCCAAATTAGAGACAAATGAGCGGTCGATCTTCACCGCATCAATCGGCAGGCGGTGCAGGTAGCTAAGCGACGAGTAGCCTGTTCCAAAGTCGTCCATGTAGATCTGCACCTTCATCGCCTTAAGCGCCGCGAGCACCCCCTCGGCGACTTCGGTGTTCTCCATGATCGAGCTTTCGGTAATCTCGATGCGCAGGCTCTGGGGACTCAGGTCGGCGTCCTTCAATACCCGCGCCACATCCTCCACCAGGCCCGGGTACATCAGGTGCCGCGTAGAGATATTCACGCTGGTGTACAATGGTGGGTTCATCGGAAAACGATGTTGCCAGGCGCGCACCTGCCGCGTGGCATCCTCCAACACCATCCCCGACAACGGAATGATGAGCCCGGTGTCCTCGGCGATAGGAATAAACTCATTGGGGCCAATGATGCCGCGCTCCGGATGGAACCAGCGCACCAACGCCTCAAAACCCGCGATGGTGCCGCTCTCAAGCGCGATGATCGGCTGGTAGAACATGCGAAACTCGCGCCGCTCCAGCGCCCGGCGCAAGGCTGTGTCCAACTCCAACAGGCGTACCGGTCGACGCTGCATGACCGGGTCAAACACCACATGCCGGGCCTTGCCCATCGCCTTGGCTCGATACATCGCGATGTCCGCGTCACGCAGCAGGTCCTCGGGCCGCTCATAACTGGCGTTGCTGTGCGCAATTCCCATGCTGGAGGTTACAAAGACCTCCTTGCCCGACAGGTTCAAAGGCGAGGTCAGCTCCACCTGAACTCGCTCCGCTACGCGCAACGCGTCGTCGGGATCTCGAAGGTCGTCCAATAGCAACGCAAACTCGTCACCACCCAAGCGGGCTGCAGTATCGCCCGCGCGCAGGCAGCGCTCCAACCGCCGCGCGGTGGCACCTAAAAGTTCGTCGCCGGTGGAATGCCCGAGCGATTCGTTAACGATCTTGAAGCGGTCCAGGTCCAGGAGCACCACGGCAAAACGATAGTCGGTGCGCCGCCGCACGCGCGTCAGTGCCTGCCCCAGGCGGTCCAAAAACAACGTGCGGTTCGGCAGGAACGTCACCGCGTCATGCAGTGCGTCGTAGCGAAGCTGTTGCTCGGCCAGGCGACGCTCGGTGACATCGCTCATCGAGCCGGCCATGCGCATCGGTTTGCCCTCGGAGTTACGGATGGCCACGCCGCGAGTCATCACCCAACGGTAGCTGCCGTCCCGATGCAAAATTCGATGCTCGTCTTTGAACTGCGGCAGATTACCTTCCAGATGCGTACGCACCAGCGACCGGACGCGGTCTCGGTCCTCTGGGTGGATACGCGAAAACCACTCCTCCGGGTCGTGTGTTACCTCGCCTTCGGAAAGCGACAGCATCTCACGCCAACGCGGCGAAAAGTCGATCTCCTGGCGCCCCAGATCCCAATCCCAAAGACCATCGTTGGCCCCACGCGCCGCAAGCGTATAGCGTTCTTGCGAGGCCATCAGCATGCCCAACAAGCGCTGCTGCTCGCGTTTGAGCCGCACTTTGTCGATGGCATTCTGGACCTGCAACACCAGCTTGCCCAAATCGTCGAAAGGTTTCGTGAGGTAATCAAACGCGCCGATCTTTACCGCCTCAACCGCCGAGTCGAGGGTGGCGTATCCCGTGATCAAGATGATCTCGGCATCTCGGTCCACCTCGCGCAACACCCGCGCCACCTCGATACCGGTGCCATCCGGAAGGTTCTTATCAATAAGTGCCACATCAAACTGACGATGCTCCCGAATCACCCTCAGCGCCTCAGCCACCGACATCGCCGAAATCACTTCCCGCTCAGCGTTGACGATGGCCTCACGCACCACGGTGTGCATGGTGGGCTCATCATCGAGCAGAAGGATCCGCGCCGGACTCGACATGCTTGTGACCTGCTTCTCACTTAAGGTTGTTGACGAGACGCCAATCTACCAACGTCTGGTTCAGAAGAGAAGAAACGGCTGTTTCATCAGCACAACGCTTTTGTCTGGTGGGTCGTGAGCGACAAATCAGTGCTCCGAGGCATTGGACCCTCCCCAGCTTCGTACTACGATACGCAGGTACTAAAGCCCCGGTCGCCGGGGTGGAGGTTGTTGGATGCCCGACACTCTGCCCAGCCAAGTTCGCCACGTGCTCGTCGTCGACGATGAACCAGCCCTTCGACATCTGCTCGAAGACGCCTTGCGCGCCGACGGCTACACCGTGCGTTCTGCCGAAGACGCACAACAGGCCCTCGCTTGCCTCACCTCGGAAGAGTTCGGCGTCGCCATCCTCGACAAAAACCTCCCCGGCGAATTGAGCGGCCTAGATATCCTGCGCAAACTCCGCGAATGTTCCCCCCTCACGCGCGCAATCATCTTCACCGGCTACCCTTCCAAGGAGTCGGCCATCGAAGCGTTGCGCCACGGCGCCTTCGACTACATTGAAAAACCTCTGGATTTGGACATTATCCTGGCCAAGGTCAAACGCGCCTGGGAAAGCTACGTGCTGGCGGTGACGCACGATGAGCTGTTCCGCAAGTACGAAACCCTGTTCGAAATCGTGCCTGGGATTGTCTGGTTCATGACGGAGGATGGCGTCGTCAAGCGCATCAACCAAGAAGGCGCCGCGATCCTGGGCTACACCCCCACCGACTTGTTAGGAAAATCGTACGACCTGCTGTTGCCGCCCAACGAAGGTCGCGAGGCCGCACACTGGGCCTTCAAAGAGCGCCGCACTGGTTTCCGCGGCACCCGGCGACAAGTGGTCGAGTTGCGCACCCGTTCAGGTGCAACCAAGCTGTTCGAAATCAATGCCACTGGCGCCTACGACCGCTTGCCGCAAGATACCGAGCGTCGCTTCTGGGGCACGCTGGGAGTAGGCTGGGATGTCACCGAACACGCTATGCTGCAGGAGCAACTCCAACAGGCGTGCAAGCTGGAGGCGATCGGACGCCTCGCAGGCGGCGTGGCTCACGATTACAACAACCTGCTGTCGGTCATTTTGAATAACGCCGAAATCGTACGCTCGGATCTGGAGGATAGTGACCCGCATCAAGAGGACCTGATCGAAATCCAACGCGCCGCCACCGCCGCGGCTGACCTCACTCGCCAGCTCTTGGCGTTCTCACGAAAAACCGCCGTGCAACCCGCCGTTATCGACCTGAACGACATTTGCCGAAACCTGGAAGGGCTGTTGCGCCGCCTGGTACCGGAGAACATCCAGCTGCAAGTCACCCGCGATGCGCAACCGTGCCGTATCCGCGCCGATGCCTCGCAAACAGAGCAGATCCTCATCAACCTGGTCGCCAACGCTCGCGACGCGATGGAAATGGGCGGTCGGCTGCAGGTGCAAACGGCCCATGTCGTGCTGGATCAAGAATTCGCCACAAGCCACTTGGACGTAACCCCCGGCACCTACGTGATGCTGGCCGTCTCTGATACCGGTTGCGGCATGAGTCCCGAGGTACGCGAGCACCTGTTCGAACCATTCTTCACCACCAAAGAGCCGGGCCGCGGCACCGGCTTGGGCCTCGCCACCGTCTACGGCATTGTCCGCCAGTGCGCGGGGCACATCAGTGTCTACTCCGAGGTGAACACCGGCACCTCCATCAAGGTGTACCTACCGGCCATCCTTGAAGCCAACCAGCAAGAGACACTCGCCGAGCCCCAGGAGATCGCAGGGGGGAGCGAAACCGTGTTGGTCGTTGAGGACGACCCGATGGTGCGACGCCTGGCGCGGCGCATCCTCGAACGCTATGGCTACAAAACCATGGCCGCCGAGAGTGGCCAGGAGGCGATGGAGTTGTACAGCACCTCGCCGTTCGATTTGTTGCTCACCGACATGGTGATGCCCAAGGTGAGCGGCGCGGAGCTTGCGCAAACACTACGGAGCCGCAATCCGGCGTTGAAAGTTGTCTACATGTCAGGTTACGTAGGCACGGTGCTGTCACAACACCCGATGCTCGAAGACAAAGCGACGTTCGTGCAGAAGCCGTTTACTGCCCCAGCGCTGCTGGGTGCCGTACGTCGCCTGCTGGACGAAGCATAGAACTCGACGTCACTCCCCCAGAGCCCCACGCGCGCTGCCCCCTAAAAAAACAACTGCCAGGCACGCCTCGAAGAGACGGCCTGGCAGCATCATGCTCAGTCTTTAGAAAGCTCGCTCAGATCCGGAAGATCTTCTTGAACTCGTTCTCGACTTCTTCTTCGTCACAGTTCTTGGCCACCGCGAGCTCTTTGATGAGCAAGCCGCGAGCCGTATCCAACAACTTCAGTTCGCAGAACGATAGATCTTTGTCGCTCTTCAGCAGATAAAGGTCGCGCAAAACCTCGGCCACCTCGAAGACGCTACCGGTCTTGATCTTTTCCATGTACTCCCGGTACCGACGGTTCCAGGTGGTGGTGTCCACGCTCAAATCCTTCTCGCGCAGGATCCGAAACACCTTGTCGACCTTATCCTTGCTGATGACTTCACGCAGCCCGACTTGGCGCACGTTGTTGGTCGGGATCATGATCTTCATGCCGTTATCAAGGATGCGCAGGATGTAGAATGTCTGGTGTTGGCCAGAGATCTCGCGATTCTCAATAGCGGTGACCTCACCAACGCCATGGGCCGGATAGACTGCCTTGTCACCAATCTTGAAGGTCGTCTGCATTCTTGCTCCTTTTTAGGGATGCTTTACTTCCGACGGCTCGACATGATGCATATCGGCGGTAAGTCGTGAGAGTTGCTCTTTACTCAGGGTGTGGCTTTTTACCATAGCGTTCATGCAGGGTCAACGGATATCTTGAAGATTCAATCACAACTCATTGATTTCATTAATTAATAAGCCACCCCATCCGGTGCATCTTAAGTCTCACAGAAAAACAGCAAACTTAGTTATTTCAGGTAGTTATAAAAAATGATCGCCACTTATCGCAAGACTCGCAGGCAGTCTCATCAACACGCGACGTTGATGACATGGCAGCTCATCAACATATCATCAGAGTCCCAAAGCTGCCGCCCTCAGTCCGAGCGACAAGCGCCCACAGCTGTGCTACCTTGCCCCCCATGCGCACACCGATGGTTGCCATCTTGTCTGTCTGCTTGTTCGCCGCCTCTGGCTGCAATCGCAAGCCAGGCCAAGCCGATACCGATGCGGTGGTGACTGGCGCGGGTCAACCTTGTCGAAGCGAAACCGAATGCCCCGCCGGATACTGGTGCTTG
>JAKLEG010000314.1 GCA_022703175.1 Myxococcota bacterium
TTTGCGGAAGTACTCGGGCGCTTGATACGACTTGCGCACCTCCGAGAACGGCCACACCATCGCCATCAGCGCCTCGCGCTTGACGTCCAATTTTTTGGCGTCGCCCACCGCGCCGCGCTTCGATTTTTTGCTGCTCGTCACCGCCGACTCGAACAGCGCCAACGCATCTTTGAACTTTTCTTGGTTGATGCGAATCCAGCCCATCTTATAGCGGGCCATATCGTGCACGTGGCCTTCGGGCAGGGCCAACACAGCGTTGTAGTAGCCTTCGGCGGGTTCGATTTCACCCTTGTCGAAATGGTAGTCGCCCAAAATCAGGCGCGCTTCCATCGACCAGTCGCTCTTGGGGAACTTGTCGATGAGCTCTTTGTACTCTTTGATCATCGTTTCCCACTCGCCCAACTCGCGGAACTCATGGGCCTTGAAGAAACGGATCTGGTCGTTGTTTTCGTACTCGGGAAAGTCGGCCAAGATCTTATCGTAGGTCTCGATGGCCAACTTCTTGTTGAGCTGCACCTCCAGCGACTTCTCCCCCGAAAGGCTCTTCTGTCCTTCGGTCTGCAGCTCCATTAAGCGCGCAAATACGTAGCGCGACTTTTCGACGTAAAGTTCGGCCAAGCGGAAATACAAGTCGGCCAAATACGGCGCGTCGGGGCTGCGCTTCACCAGGTCTTTGGTGACCTCGATGGTGTGATCGACCTTGTTGATATCCGAAGACAGCTTGGCGACCAGTTCCTCTTTAGACTGGCTCCCCCCGGTGGGGTTCCAAACGGCGCCGATAAGAAACGGCGTCGTCGCGAGCAACGTGAGGCAGGTGCCAAGCTTCGCGCGTGAGGTCGGCATCACTTCCCTCCCCCAATCTCGAAGCAACGGTTGTTGATGAAATACTTGTACGAGTGCAACTCGTCGTTCCAATACTCGGTATCAAATTCGTAGTAGACCGAGGAGGAGTCGAAGGGGATGACAAGCGGCTCTTCGACGGTGCGTTTGGCACCCTCGACCTTCAGGCGTTTGAAGATGTCCAATCCCAACTCGTAGTCGAGCAAGCTTACTTGTTCTTCAGTTTCGAGCAGTTGCAACGCCGACTCGTCGGCGGACTCTTTGAACTCGATGTTCCACAAGCGCGTCTGCTCGCGGATCTCCAGCTCGTAGATCTTGCGCAGATGCGTATCCAACTCGACATCCTCCCAGAAGGTGTCATAGGTGTCGATGAGCTTCAGCTCCGACTCCAAGCTCTTCAAGAACGCCGTGCGTCGGCCGATGGTGCCCTCTTGCGTGCCAGCATCCAGAATGCTGGCGATGCGCCGCATATCCACACGCCGATGCAGCAGGTCGAGCGCGCGCTGGTAACGGAAACGAAAGCTGCGCACCACGCGCTTGGCTGGGATAAAGTGACACAGATCTTTAAGAATAAGCCCACGCAAGACAAACGCGTCGGGCAAAAAATAGTGCTGGTAGCTCGGGGCTTCGAGCGCATGCAATAAGCCCATCGCCTTGCGCCGATTCCCCAGGAAGTAATGCGTCCAGGCCTTTTCTAACAGCAGCTCAGCCTGCTCGAACGTCAGGTCTCGCTGTACCACTTTGTCGTATGCCTTCAGCGCGTCGGCGTAGTGCTCAGTGTCAAACAGCAGGCGGGCCAACGCCAGGTTGGCTTGGTTCTTCACCGTGGGTTCATCGATGGCCGACGAGGAGACAGAATCGAACATCGCAATCGCGACGTCGTCCTTTTTGTTCTTCAGCGCATACACTGCCTGCACATACAACGCCCGCAGGCTGTAGGGGCTGTTCTTCTGGATGGCGGCAAAGTGGCGCTCGGCCCAATCGATCAGGCCATTTTTGTAGTCGTACAATCCCTGCACGTACTCCACCCAGTCGTGCAAATAGGGGGGTAAAAAGCCGAACTCGGAGTCATACAGCAGATCTTCAAAGATCAGGCTCTCTGAGAACGGCCTCACCCTGGAGATCGACTCCAAGCGGTTCAGCGCATCCGGGAGGATTTCCGGGCGCGACCGAGTCTTGGCCACTTGGTAGTAGTACTGCACCGCCGCGTGCCAAAAACCGAGCTTGCGCAACGATTCGGCCAAAAAGAACTGGGCCCACTCGTAGTTTTCGGACGAGGCGTCTCCCAAGTGGATGTAGCCCCAAAAACCAGCGGCGGCATCGGCGTAGCGCTCGTTATAAAAGTCGGCCACAGCGATATCGAAGATTTCCGGATCGATCGCTTCGGGCTCGGCCTCCTCGGTGACGGCTTCAGCTACCGCTTCGGTGCTAGGCTCCTCGGGGGGAGGCTCGGAGGGTGGGGCCACCTCTTCTTGAGAAGCCGACGCAGCGTCTTGTGCGAACGCGGCCGGCACACAGAGCAACCCCAGCCCAACGCTCACGAACGCCCACCGGAGTGATTGCGCGTGCATCCTCATGGCGCCACCGCCGTGTCCGCTTCGCGGTAGTTGAACGCCCCGGAGAGCATAATGCTCAGGCTGTTCTCGGGCTTCCAGGTCGAAAAGATCAGGTAGTCACGGATGTCCAGCCGCCACGACAACATCGGACCCGACCAAAAACGAAAGCCCACGCCGAGCACGCCTGTGGGACGCTTGTATTCGCCCTTCAGCATCGGCCCAAGACCGGCCACAAAAAAGGTCTCCGACAACACCACATCGGAGTTGAGCAACGCGAGCTTCCCGAACAGCGGCTTCACCACCACACCGGTGGTCGCAAATGCTTTGATCCGCTCGCCGCCTTCGCGGACCGGCACCACGCCATACTTGTCGTTCAGGTTGCCCGTGAGCGCGGTGTCAAAGTTCATGGAGTAGGTGCCGGCGGCAATTTCCCACGCCCAAAAATCGGTGAAGTGGAAGGTGTAACCAGCCTGCGCTGTGACCCCCACATAAAACGCATCCAACGGCATCACACCCAACCCAAGTTGGAACTCGTGGCGCAGCCGATACGGTCGCTCTTGGATGGAAAAAACGCGCGGCCGATCGGCTTCGAAATTGACCTCAGCGCGCCCTACGACCGGCGTCAACAAAGCCGCAAGCAGCGTCGCAATGACAAGCCCTTGCCTCATGGTTAGTCGTCTCCTCGGAGGTTGAAGCCCAAGCCCGCCGTGAGACGCATCGCCGTCGTCGGCGAACCGCCCACCCAGTAGACAAGTTCACTCATGTCGAAACGCACCGACAGCCACTCCTCCACCCAAAACCGAAAACCAAACCCAGCATCCACACCCAAGCAGAATGAGTTGTTCTTGCTGTTGCGGCGCACAAACGAAGGTCCTGCCTGCAGATCGGCCTCCAGATGGATCACACTGCGGTTAAACAACGCTTCCTTGCCGTAGATCGGCTTGAACACCACGTGGCCAACATCGGCGATCCACTCAATCTCCGGAAACGTGAGATCGGCGTTACCATTCGAGGCTTGCGCCGTGCGGATCAGCGCTTTCTTCAGGTTGGTGTCGAGGTTGAGCGCGTAGGTAAACTGCAGCACCTGCACACCGATATCCTCATCGACATGCCAGGTATAACCCAGCGAGGCGGTGAGCCCCTTATAGTAAGGGTCGGTGGGCATGCCGCCGAGCAGCAGCGAAGCCTCATGCAACAGCTGGTACTTGCGCACCTGGATCACGCCAAGAGGTTCGGGCGCGATTTCGTCGGCGACGACATCACGGGCCTTGGCATTGTCTTCTTCTGCGGCGGCGGCGTGAGTCACCGACGCCAAACTCACCAGAAGGGCAGAACAAGGCCCAAGAAACCCAGAAAATTCGCGGAATAAAGGAGCATGTTGGGTTCGCATGGCGGGCGCATCATCGCCAGGGCGAAAGCGAAGGTCAAGCGCCACAAATCAAACAAGCACCACGGCCGCTAAACCACGCGTGCCTTGAAATAGCCCATATCGCGGGTGGTGCTCTTCAGGCGCTTGATCAATTCCCGACAGACCTGCCGATAAAAATGTGCCGCGATCTTGTCGTTGCGCTTCAGCAGATCCACAAGCGTGCCGGCATCGATGCGATAGCAACGCGCGTCGCCATCGGCCGCGACACTGGCGGTGCGGCTCATGCCACCCACCACTTCCATCTCACCAAAGTAAGAGCCGGTACGTAGGGTCGCCACCTCGACCTCGTCGCCATTTTCGTCCTTGGCGCGGACCACGAATTCCCCGGCCACGATCAGGTACAACGCGTCCCCGGCCGACCCTGCCTCATAGACCACCTGCCCTGGTTGGTAGCGCGCCTCACGCGCGATCGCGGCGAACGCGGCCAGTTGCTCGGCGGGAAGATCTTTAAATAACTCAGTCTCTGCTAGTTCTTTTGCGGTATTCATGGTGTCCCCGTGTTCACGCACGCTATCCGCGCCGCCCCCCGTAGGTCAACGACGCTGCTCTTCATACTTGGATCTCCAGATGCACCACCCCATCGGCGCACGCGACAATCAACGTCGAGCCCACGAGCAGGTATTGCGCGGGCAGGCGCCGCCCCAATTCCAGCTTGACCCCACGCCGCACAAAGAACGTCTCACTGCCCAGCTGCAGACAGGGCGCACGAAAATAGGGAGCGCCACACGCAAAGTCGAGCAGATGCTCAGCGCGCCATGTTTCAGGGACAACCAAGGCATCCTCTGGACGCGGCCTGGGCGCACGCGTGGCGCGCACGTGATCTTGCGGCGTGGCGCGCAACAAGCCCTGAGCGGCCTGCACCAAAGCCCCCTGCAACAGCCGCCCCGCCACGTCCCCCGCAATCGCATAGATCTCGGCGCCGCTGGCCCGAGGCGGAATCGCGTACGCCTCCTGTGTAACGATGGGACCGTGATCTTCGCGTGGGTCCAACAGATGTAGCGTCACCCCCAGGCGTTTGGCGCCCGCTCTTAGCGCCCAGAAGATCGGAGAGGGTCCACGCCAGGCGGGTAATAAAGACGGGTGCGCGTTGAGCCCCCCCTTTTGCGCCACACGCAAGAGCGTCGCACCAAACAACCGATCGAACCCCACACACACCAGCCAATCCGGGTGAAAGCTGGCAATCGCCCGTACCGTGCTGGTGTCGTTGACGTCTCGCGTCAGGAGCGTCGGGATCCCAGCTGCCACCGCCAAGGCACCGAGATCGTCCCCACGCGGTAGCGGGCCACGCTGCGGGTGCAGCTGTTTGTACTCATGGCGCCCAGGCAACTTCTTGAGCCCCTCGACCACCAGCGTCACGTCGTAGCAGGCATTCCCGAGGAGGTGTCGCAGGGCAATCGGCGCGTATGGCCCGCTTTGACCAAAAAATGCGATCTTCACGCCGCCATGTTAGCGGGAGCGGCCAATCTAAACCATACCTGTCACGCACCTACGTGCCGAGTTTGGGTCCCAAAGTGCATGTAAAGATGCATCTCAGCCCTTGATTCCTGCCGCCGCATGAGGCACGGTCCCCGGGTCTAAATTCCTTAGAGGTGGTTCCGTGCGTTTTTCGCTTGTCAGTGCCGCACTTGTTGTGTTCGCCCTCGTTCCCGCCGCGCAAGCCTCCGATGCCGTCGATACGCGTATTACGTTCAGCATCGCTGACGATGATATCCAACGCGGTCCACAGCAATCTGCCACCGGCTCGCCCTCGCTCCCAAACAGCATCCCAACCGCCGAAGCCAACGTGCAACCGGCGCAGATGCATGAGAAGCGCGACGCCGGTTTTGAGAACCTGACGCACTTCGTACTGTACATGCACAAGCCTGGTTTCTTCGAGAACGTCGACACCGAAGCGGCGCTGGTCGCACGCTACGAGTGGCTGCAAAACCGTGGTGTCGTGCTCACCGAAGACGGCAGCTACCTGAAGCTCACCCGCGCAATCGATGACGCCAAACTGCGCATCGTGGCGTTCCCGCTCAACTCCGACCGCTTCCGGCTCGGCTACTCTTACAACATCACCTGGGGCGGCGGCCGCATGTTCACCTCGACCACCGACCGCAGCGCCACCCCGGCCTTGAAGGTGGAGTTTGAGCGCCCTGGGATGTACGCCTTTTTGGGTCTGAAGACCGCCTTGCGGCAAATGGACCAAGATGACGGCACCAAGGAGCTCGACACAGTCTATGGTGTGTTGGGCGGTGCGGGCGTGGATGTCGCCGATGAGCTCCGCCTCGAAGGCGGCGCAGGCTTCTTCAACCGAGGCACCATCGACAAGCTCGAACTACGCACCGTCGAAAATGGCGTTTACAACACCGCGCCGTGGCAAGGTTTCGGCGCCTCCGCGCAGATCACCTACCATGTTGGTATTCCGATTGGTCAACCGGTCGACTTCAAGCTCTATCGCAACGATCCGATGCAGCCCGACAACTTCTTCAAGCAAGAAAAGTACGACGACCAACTCTCGTTCCTGGTGCAATCGGAAATCAGCGCGGTCGGCCAAACTCTACAAGACGCTGTCAAAGCCAACTCCACCACCATTCAATGGGGCGTGGCTGGCGACCTCACGGGCCGCGTCAAATTCGACAAGTGGCGCCTGAATGCCTTGCTGGTTTACCGCGACTTGGCGTTCATTCTCTACAACGTACCCTCGAACCCCAATTTCATGACCTTCCCCGAGGGTGTCACAGTGCAACCGGACGTGTACGGGGCCGTGGGCGCGGATTACTACCTCGAAGATCTGCACCTGACCCCCGGCGTGTTGATGGGCATCGAGCGGCCGGCCAACACCGTAGCAACCAACACTGTGGCCGACAACGCCACCAGCCAAAACAGTCAGCAGACCCTGGTGTTTCACAGTGAAAGCTCCGTGGACATCTTGAACCCCGGTGACAAGGTGGGCTCGGTGTTCTGGATTAAGGGCACGGCCAAGATGGACTTCTCTGAAGGCATGTCGGCGGTGGGCGAACTCTCGTACGCATCTGATCCGAATCGCCGTCGCCTGGACCAAGGCGTGGATGGCGTGCCGGTGCGCGTGCCACAAGGCAAGAACATCGTCGGCTTCAACCTGCTGTTGCAAGCGCGCTTCTAGCCACTTCCACGCAGGCCGCGCTTCCCCAGAGCCACTCCAGAGCTAAACTAATTCACGCTCAACAGCATCGCGCCGGCAGTCACTGTCACGGCGGACGCCATGCTACGCTTGGTGCGCGGCTCTCCCAT
>JAKLEG010000315.1 GCA_022703175.1 Myxococcota bacterium
TGTTTGCGCTGCTGGCCGCTCGCGACTTCACCGGCTCCAAGCTGATTGGCACCGTGGCTGGGTGGGAAGGGTTGTTGTGCGGTGCCAGCGCTATCTATTTGGCAATGGCCGAAGTGTTGGAAGAGCAGCTGGGACGCAGTGTACTGCCTATCGGCAAACCGACGTTGGGCTAGGCACCCAAACCGAACTTGGGATTGCTATCCGGCGCTGGGGCGTGCGTTGCTTGCTCCTGCGCTGCTCGCCACGCACGCACGCAACGCCAACGAATACACAAACGCGGGTGGCAGATTACGCACGATGATGCGCTCGCGTCGTGCTTCTACGCTTGCCGCGTGCAAGGTTCGACAGAACCGCGTCCAACGCCATAATGGCACATACGAGTAGAACAGCACCTGCGCACCTTGTTGGACCTCGCGAAGCAACGCAGTAAGCACTCGTTCAGAGTAGTACAGCCCTTGGAGCGGCAAGCAGGAGATCACGATTCGCCCATGTGAACCTGGCGCGGCGCGCAGAATATCCGCGATGTCCCCACACACCACGCGATGCTCCTGCCGATGCACCTGGAGAGCAAAATCTGCGCAGAAGGCCCGGTCAATGTCCACGAAGATCGTGGATTGGTCCCAGTGTAGGAATCTTCGGGCAATCACACCGCTGCCGATGCCGGCAAAGACCAGCTCGGTGGCGCTCTCGCGGTTGCGCAGTGCTACTTGGTAGACGGCCTCCGCAAGCCGCTTACTGGACGGACAGAGGCTACCTGTCATCGGTAGATTTTGTAGATAGCGAAAGGCGCTCATGGCGGTGTCGGGGCCCCAGGGCAGTAGCGGCCTCGGCAAGCACGTAACGCGGCTTCCTTGGCGGCAAAGTAGGGGCTGTCGAAGCCAGCGGCGCGTGCGAGCAACAGGTCTGCATAGGCATTGTGGACGAACGGCGGATCCCCCATTCGATGCATCACGCTCTGTGTCACGTAGCCCCGTCGGCTACTCCAGAGCGTGAAGAAGGTGCGGTGTTTGTCGTTCCTAAAATCGCGATCGGAAAAGAAGCGGTTGACGTCTGCCGGAATGTGATCGCCAAACGCCAATACCACGACCTCGCGGGGGAGGCTCTGCAACTGCTGTAGGAAGTCCTCGAACTCCGTAACGCTTGCGTGCAGGCGCTCTGCGTACGCCGATAAGACACCACATTGCACCTCCGATAGGTCGGCGCAGGCTGGTATTCGTGTGGTGCCGAAAGCGTGTGGCGAGTGTTGGCGCATCGTGGGCAGAAACAAGAAGGCGGGGGCCGGGCTATTCGCGAGTCTGTGCGCCGCGGCCGCCAAGAAAACTTGGTCGTGTACCTGAGGCGACGCAACACCGGCACAGCCAGGAATCTCTGCGCAATCAATGAACTCGGTCATCCCGAGCGAGTGGTGAAAGGCGCGCGCGCCGTAGAAGTAGTGCAGCACCGGGTACAACGTGGTGGTGCTGTAACCCAGAGTCTTAAGAAATACTGGTAGCCGCCCCTGGAGTCGGCCCGGCCCAAGCAGGTTGATGAAATTGGCCGCGGCCCCATACACGAACGGCGAGACGCCATGTAGGACTGAGTACTCCGTCAGCCACGTGCCGCCTCCCACAACCTCGGCCTGCAGCGGCTGCGCGGCTTGAAAAAACTCTGCGGGGGCTTCGCGCCACACCGACAATTCCGCGGGCGGAAACGTCGACTCTTCGAGCACCACCACAAGGTGGGGCAGCTCGCTCGGCACGACGTTTGCGCGTAGGTCTTCTGGCGCGGCGGAAAAACAGCAGATGCGCGGGTCCCACGCGGCCTTGGGTAGGGTGAGGTCAGCCACAGCCGTGATGCTGCCCAAGAAGATCGCCCACGGTTCGACGTTCACGTGCGACCAGCCTGTCTCCTGGATATCGTGGGCAGTCGCAAACTGGGTCGTGGCGAGGGCGCAGACGGAAGCAAACGACGCGGTCAGATAGCCGCCGATCCAAAGCCGCGGGCGCATGCGAACCTCAGGCGGCCTGTCGAATCGCCACAGGGCGATCAGGGCAAGCAGCACCGCCAATAGGCCCCACAGCGATTCGGCCTGCATGCGCAGCAGCAATGGCCAAGTACTGGCGGCGACATGGAGGTCAAGCCACAACAGCGGCACGCCGGTGTAACGAAACTTTTCGAGCGACACCGCGGCGAGGCCGGCCACCAGAAGAGTGCTTATCGCCAAGGAGATGGCTGGGCGTCGGGTGAGCAACAGCAACGTAAGGCCGAGCAACCAGAAGACCACGAGCGACGGCTGTGGAAAACCGGATGCATCCAACCAGCGTTCAGGCTTCACGGTGGCGCTAAGCAACACGAGCAGAGCACCACCAAGGATGAGTGACCACAGCCATTGGCGGACCGGAAGCAAACGCGCGATCGCCGCCGCGATGGGGAGGCTTACCGTCAATAGCATCACCAGATGTGGGGCATTGAAGTAGGTGAGAGTGAAAGCGGTCGCAAGGCATGCGACAGTCCACAGGGTTAACCATAGGCCAGGCTTCAAGAAGCGGGGCAACGTGACTGCTTGGCTCATCAGGTCAGTGAACTTCCCTTGCGTTTCAGACGTCCACGAGCCGCCGAATGGTAGCAGTTGGCACGCCGTTCCCCAAGGCCGACGCGACGTTATGCGCGTCCGCGCTGACTTTAGCCCCCGACTCCGGCTATACCAGCCGCCCATGACATTGTTGTTGCCTGCGTTTCTGAGCCAAGTCTTTTTTGCTTTCTTGGCGCTGTTTCCGATTCTGAATCCGCCTGCGATGGCGCCCATTTTTTTGGCGCTTACTGAGGCGGTGCCTGATCGCCAACGTGAGCGGCTGGCGCTGCTGATCGGTTTCTATACTTTCGTTTTTCTGTCAGTGCTGCTGGTGGCTGGTGGGTGGTTGCTCAAGATCTTGGGCATCTCCGTGCCGGTCATCTCGATTGCCGGAGGGTTGTTGGTATTTCACTCGGCGTGGCGGATGCTCAACAAAGAAACACGCATGACCGACTCCGAGCAGGAGGAGATTCGCTCTAGCATGCTCGACAAGGCGTTCTTTCCACTCACGATGCCGGTGACGGCTGGCCCAGGCGCCATGGCGGTGACGCTCAGCCTGGTGCCCAGCGGCAAGATTTGGCAAACCGAGACGCTCGTGGCTTTCCTCGCGGTGGTGATCGGCATCGCGTTGGCGGCATTCACGGTGTTTGTGTTTTATCGTTACAGCGCGGCGTTTCTGCGCCGCATGGGTAAAACTGGCGCTGCTGCTTTCAGCCAGATCTCGGCTTTCATTCTGTTGGCGATCGGCGTGCAGATCGTCTGGAGCGGGCTGAAAGAGCTGGTTTTGAATCTACACTGAGAGAGCGTCAGCGCCCAGGGCTCTGTTTAGAAGTACAGCTGTGCGCCCAAGCGGAGTCCGTAATATTGGTCGGCGGCGCCTTTGGCGACGTATTCGTCGGTTTCCTTCACGGTGAAGGCGTGGCCGTAGCGCGTGTAATAGAGCGCTCCAAATGCTTCCAGGTGGTTCATCAGTGGATAGCTGGCGCCAGCCTGAAGGTCGAACGCTGTTACCTTGTCCTCGGGGAAGTAGTCATCCTTCACTTTGCCGACGCCCAACACGTGGCGATAAGCCACCGCAAACAACCCTTGCACGGGCCCCAGGGTTGCACGTGCATCCAGGCCGACGCGTAGGAATCCGTAGCTGACTTCAGGCACTTGGTCTTTCATCGGATCGCTGGCGGCGACATCGAAAGTAAAGGCCTGTTTGCCGTAACCGAGGTTCGCGCCTAACTGCAGTGACTCCAGGTTCAAACGATAACGCAGCGCCAGATCCAACTCGCTCCAGGAGGTGCCGATTTCGTTGGAGCTGTCGTCCTTCGGTGCCGATTTCAACCCCACCGCCTGACGATAGCCGAGCATCAACCCAATGTCCGCCGCCGCCTTCACACCCGCGACGGCGCCCGGATAGATATCAGCCTCAACTCCCAACAGTGAAACGCCAAGCGCCTTGTATGGGCGAAGGTTGTCGGTGCGGCGATCATTGTAGGTGTAACGGCGCCCAGTGGCGGCATACACGGGGCGGACCAACACCCAGGCGTTGTTGGCGGTGAGTGTTTTTTTGGGCTCTGGCACGCTCATCTTGGTGGTGCTGCTCTCTGTTGGGGTCGTAGTGATGCCACTAGAGCTCTTGCTGCTGCCACCCAAAAGGCGGTCGGCGGTGCTTTGTTTGGTGCCATCGCCCCACTGGGTTTCTTTGGTGGCTGGGGTGGTGGCGGGAGTGCTTGCGGCGGTGGCCGCGGGAGCTGCGGTGACTCCAGAGCTTGGGAGCTTGTCGATGAGCACGCTGATCGCGGCGCCTACCTGCGATAGATCCACGACGCTAGGTTTCTTCTTGCCGCGTTTGCCTTTGCCGCCGCTCCTCTCAGGGGTTGCTACGTCGCGGTCCAGCAGGACTTCGCCGGTCTGACCGTTCAGGATCACGATCCAGGTGGTGTCGCGCGCATCCAGGTGGCGCGCCAGGATCACACCGGCCCAGCCTTTACTCTTGGCCAACGTCGCAAGTTGTCCAAAAAATGGCCCGCGCTGCGACGCGTCGTTGATGCGTTTGCCCAGGTCACGGCCAATACCCGCTTGAACCAGCGCCTCCAGCGTACCTTTTTCCTCAGCCAAATCGGCGCTCTTGCCGAGGGCCGTGGCGATTTGCTGACGCAGTTTGGTGGCCACATCACCTTCGGTTACCACCGCCACCACGCGTCTGCCTGACCCTTGTGCCCAGGCAGTCGTAGCGAGGCCGTGGAGTACGACGTAGCAAAGCGCGAGCTGGAGACTCTTTACGCGCATGGATTCCTCCGGAGGACGGCCTCGAATGCTGGCGGACGCCAGGCCATGTCCCCCCTAGATCGATACCATCGCCAGTCAGGGGGCTCAAATCCTCGGTGGGGTTTCTGGGACATCTGGCCCTTCTAGGAGGGGGCGCAGCGTGGCGGCATGGGCAGGCGTCAAAAACTGTCGGGCGCAAGCCGTCGCGAGCCCTGTCTGCCAGGAAGCAGGCCCTCTCGGTGCACAGACCGCCTGTGCCACATCGCGTACGGCCTGTGCGCGAATCAAGCCGTCATGATACAGGGCAAGCGCCAGCTCAAAGGCGCCGTGCACCGGCACCACCAGCTCACCTAATTCGGCAAATGCTTCAGGGGGTGTTTGCCGCTCCAAATGAATGTAAGCG
The DNA here is from genome assembly GCA_022703175.1 of Myxococcota bacterium. GTDB lineage: Bacteria > Myxococcota > XYA12-FULL-58-9 > XYA12-FULL-58-9 > XYA12-FULL-58-9 > JACRCV01. The sequence continues at coordinate 5,214 of JAKLEG010000315.1, forward strand.
CGTCCGACGCAACCGTGGGGAACCGGTAGACGCTCGGCTAGGTCTAACACCAACGTACGCTCACGAGCCGCCATACCGGCCCGCTTGAGCGCGGGTTCGAGGGCGTGCGGTAGCGCCGCCGGCAGCAGTAGTTGTGCGTACAGCGAAAAAACCAACGCATCCTGCTCAGTGTCATCTCCCACCAGGTATTCGATGGCGTTCAAGTGCTGGACGCGCGCGCTCAACAAGCCGCATAGTTTGAACCCCAGCTGCTCCGTCAGTCGACTCAAGCCACCACTCAACCATGCGCGCAGCCAGTCCTTGAAGATGAAGCCATCGTACTCAACACCATCCAAAAGCATTTTGTGCGCGATCACGTGGCGAAGCTGTCGGGGGCTGGCGCTCAGGAAATAGAGTGGGACGCAGGCGTAGCTGTCTGTCGGGCCATGGCGGCAGGCGCGTAGCACGATGGACATTCCCGGAATCGCGCGCTTATCCACGGCGAATTCCAGCGGAATACGCAACAGCCCTGACAACGACGAAAACGCGGTCGCGAGGTAGGTCTTGTCGATGTCCCAGATGAACAGCGGCCCAGCGTAGGTGTCGGCCAAGAGGCGTTCATTTTGTACAAACAATGGATAGCGCAGGCTCGGCATTAGTCGAACCTCAACTGTGCGAGCTCATCGGCAACCGGCAGACGCATCAATGTCGCTACGGCCTCAAGGGCGGGGCGCTCTTGGGTAAGAACCTGGTACACCGCCTCTACAATCGGCAGCGCCAAATGCTTGCGTTGAGCCTCTTCATAAACCGCTTCGGTGGTCGGGACGCCCTCGGCCACATGCGTCATGCTGGCCAGCACCTCGTGTAGACGCTCACCTTTGCCTACACGTTCGCCCACGTGATGGTTTCGTGACAACGGTGAGGCACAGGTGGCGATCAGGTCACCAATGCCAGCCAGGCCGCCGAACGTGAACACCTTGCCTCCCATGCTCACACCGAAGCGCGCCATCTCGGAAAGCCCGCGGGTGAGTAGCAACGCTTTGGTGTTGTCACCTAGGCCCAGGCCATCTACGACGCCTGCCGCCAGCGCGATGATGTTCTTGAACGCGCCACCCAGCTCGGTGCCCACTGGATCGTTGCCGCCATAGGTGCGTAGGCAACTGCCGGCGTAGAGCGCTTGCACCGACTGCACAACTTCCTGATAGCGCGACGCCACCACCGCGCCTGCAGGGTGACCTTGGGCAATTTCGTCAGCCAAGGTCGGGCCCGACAGCACGCCCAGCTTCAGGGCGCAGGTCTCCTCCCGTAGAATCTCCGACATTCGCTTGGCGGTATGCAGCTCTAGGCCCTTGGTGGTGTGTACCACTATCTGATCACCGGTGATGTATTCTCCCATGGCGCGAGCCACCCCGCGGAAGGAACGAGACGGCACACTGACAAGCACCACCGGCGCGCCGTGCACTGCCGCGTCTAGCTCTGTGGTGGCGCGCAGCGTTGGTGCTAGCGCAACGTTGGGCAGGTAGGAGGTATTCCGATGTAGGTCATTGATTTCGGTAGCCTGCTCGGCGCGGCGTACCCAGAGCATGACATGATGCCCTTGGGCCGCCATCACGTGAGCCAGCGCGGTGCCAAACGAGCCGCCCCCCACCACGGTGGCATCGATGCCCAGGCCCATCATTGCAACACCTCCGGCGGCACCAACCCTAAGCTGTCGAGACGGTTGTGGTAATACAGCAGTAGATTCCGATCTTCATGGAAGAGCTGATCGCCCTTGCGTACCACCGCAGGTCGACGGTGGTAGCTCGCCAAATGAGCCAAGGCCTCACCGACCAAGGTCGGTGTGTCGTG
>JAKLEG010000316.1 GCA_022703175.1 Myxococcota bacterium
TCATCCACGCCCGTGAAACCCTTGAGCAGTCCCGCACGCGCCCGTTTGTACATCCCCTTGGGATCGCGGGTCTCACACACCGCGATCGGCGCATCGACGTAGATCTCGATGAACTTCAACCCGGCATCGTCGTGCAGACGTCGCACCAACTCGCGATCAGCACGATAGGGGCTGATAAACGCTGTCAGCGACAACACCCCCGCGTCGGCAAACAGCTTCGAAACCTCGCCAATGCGACGAATATTTTCGGCGCGATCTGCCGCAGAGAAACCCAGGTTTCGATTCAAGCCGTGGCGAATATTGTCGCCGTCCAAGCGGTAACACGGCTGACCACGGCCGATGAGCGCGGCTTCTAGCGCCGCCGAGATCGTGCTCTTGCCGGAGGCCGACAAACCGGTGAACCACAACGTCGCGCCACGCCCATGGATCTTGCTCCAGCGCTCCTGTCGACCCACGTTGCCGTCGTGCCAAACGACGTTTGTTGCCCTCTGCACTGCCACCGGACACTCCTCGCCCATGCTGGCCGCTTCGCGACGCACCAGGCAGCCCGGTCATAGAGACGGAAACAGCGGGGGTCAAGTCGCCACCCCCTACCACAAACCCACACCCTGGTTAGCATACCCACATCACCCCCGTCTGTGGGACTTCCGGGACTTGCGCCCCTACATGCCCTTCGGTGGATGGTACCGCACATTCCTGCACCTGGGCACACAACGAACTACGACGTGCCCTAGGAGACGACAATGAAACACCTCACCCTCCTCGCGCCGCTCGCACTTGTTTTCACCGCGTGCCAACCGTTTGCAATGAATGATGCGAGTGATGCTGAGCTCGCTCCGGTGCGCTTGGAGGGCAGCGACAAATCGCCAACCCCCATCAGTGACCCCGGTGAGGCCGCGCTCTCCTTTGCACTCGGTCATCGCGATCTCGTGGGAGGATTGTCGGCGCGCGATACGTTCGCACTGCGCTCGGTCGATCAGGGCAGCGACGGTCTGTATCACGTGCGCATGAATCAGATGCACGACGGCGCGCGTGTGTGGGGCGCCGAGCTCGTGGTGCATATGTCCGACGAGGCGATTTTGTTCTCGAACGGAAACGTCGCCCGCGGCCTGGATGCCGTCGAAACCGCGCCGACGCTGGATGCCCAAGAAGCACTGGCGAAGGCAGAAGCTCACTATGCGGCGCAAGCGAATGCAGGCGCTAACCTGGAGTACCTGCGCGAACAAACGGAGTTAACAGTGCTCGTCACCCAAGCAGGGAACGCGCGCCTTGCCTGGCACACAAGCTTCTTCACCGAATTGCAGGCCGGTGTTGCCCCAGGCTTATGGAACTACTTCGTCGACGCGCAGACGGGCCTCTTCCTTTATATGTTCAACAGCATCGATACCGCGGCCCAAGCATCGGGCCCGGGTGGCAACGCCAAGGTCAGCCGCCAATGGACCAACGCGTTGGACGTCGAAACCTCCGGCAGCGCCTACGTCATGACCACTTCGCGTTTGAGCACCACCAACATGAACCACTCTGAGAGCGGCACCGGCACGGCAGTGACCGGCTCGCTCACCAACATCGGTGATGCCGCGCTCAACGATGCTCACGGCTTTGCCGAGATCACGCTGAACATGCTGCAAGACTGGTTTGGCCAGAACTCCATCAACAACCAAGGTTTCCAAATCAAGAGCCGCGTTCACTACGGCACGAACTACGAAAACGCCTTCTGGGACGGCACGCAGATGACCTACGGCGACGGCGCCACCACGTTCTATCCGCTCTCTGGCGACGTCAGCGTGGTTGCGCACGAGATCAACCACGGCTTTACCTCATTCCACTCGGATCTGGTCTACGACGGCATGTCCGGCGGCATGAACGAATCGTTCTCCGACATCGCCGGGATTGCAGCGCAATTCTACTTTAAAGGCGACACGGCGACTTGGGATGTCGGACGCGACATTTTCAAAGGTGACTCCGCGCTGCGCAATATGTGCACCCCCACCTCCGATGGTTCCTCGATTGACAACGCCGACAACTACACCTCCGGGATTGACGTCCACTACTCAAGTGGCGTGATGAACAAAGCCTTCTGCTTGAGCGCCAAACGCCTGGGCTCCGGCAGCCCTACCGGCACCGCCAATGCCGCCAGCGTGAAGCGCGCCGCGACTGCATGGTTTACGGCCAACCAAAGCTACTGGGCCGCATCGTCGACGTTCGTGCAGGGCTGTGAAGGCGTGATGGATGCCGCCGCTGCGTTGGGCTTCAGCGATACCGAGAAGGCCGCGATCCGCGACTCGTGGCTCGATGTCGGCGTGGCCTGCGATGGCGCCGTGAAAACGCTCAAATGCGACGAAACGTTGACCACCGATAGCGGCACCCTCACCTCCCCCAACTTCCCGGCGACCTACACCAACAACTACAGCCACACCTGGTGCATCAAGCCTGCAAGCGGCCTTGCCGCCACGCTGAGCTTCATCACGGTCGATACCGAATCGGGCTACGACTTCATTACCATCCAAGACGCCAGCAGCGCTGAGCTGGCCAAGGTGAGCGGCACGACCCTGCCGGCCACGCAGAGCGGTGACCTGCTGGCTGTCACCTTGAAAACGGACAGCTCAGTGGTAAAGACCGGCTTTAAGGCGACTTGGAGCACCGGCAGTGTGGTGGTGGTAAACCAACCGCCGACCGTGTCGTTTACCTCGCCGGCACCGGCAGCCCAAGTGAGTGGACAGGTTGCGGTAGCTCTCACCGCCAATGATTCGGACGGCAACGTCGCCAAAGTCACGTTGACCCTGCCCGATGGCACTCAGGTCACCTTGACCACGGCCCCGTTCACCTACTCGTGGAGCACGACCGCACTCGCCAATGGCGCAGCCACCCTCACGGCCATCGCCACCGATGACAAGGGTCTCACCAGCAACGTCGCGTCATTGGCAGTAACCATTGCGAATACCGTTGCCTGCGTGAATGGCAGCTTTGCCGCGACCGGCTTGCCTGTGGCCGTTCCTGACAACACCAGCACCGGCGTCGCCTCGACGCTAGCGGTGACCGGGCCCGGCACCGTGCAAAGCCTGGCGCTCTCCTTGCAAATCGCCCACACCTACATCGGCGATCTGAAGGTCACGCTGACGTCCCCCGCGGGCACACAATATGTGGTGCACAATCGCACCGGCGGAAGCGCGGACAACCTGGCGATCTCGAATCAAGCGATCACAGCCTTCGCGGGCCAAACCGCCGCCGGTACCTGGACACTCAACGTCGCCGATCTTGCCAAAGTGGACACCGGCAGCATCACTGCCTGGTCGTTGACGATCATCGGCTCCTGCACGGGCACGGGTGGCGGCGACACCAATACCAGTTGGTCAGCCGCGGCCACCCCCAATCTGGCGCTGGTAGACAACGGTCAGGCCTGCACGTCAGTCACAGTTGGCCAAGTGGGTAACGCCACCGATGTGAAACTTGATCTGAGCGGAAACCACACGTGGCGCTCTGCCTTGCGCGCCACGCTGGCACATAACGGCACGACGATCGCGGCCTTCCCGGTCAGCACCTTCCCGTCATCTCAAGGTACGTTCTCCACAACGAGCCGGGCCATCAGTGGCTTCTCGGGCGACGCCTCGGGCGCCTGGACCCTGTGCATCGTCGACACCGACGCCTATGGCGACACGGGCAGCTTGGCCAGCTGGTCGGTGCACAACTAGCGGTTGCCCTAAAGGCACCTGTTTCCCACAACCCGGCGCCCGGCGTTGACCAAACGATGTGGCAGGTGTAGGCGACCCTATGTAGTCTAGACAGGCGGGGGCGCATTGATGAACCTGGATAGCCATCGTTTTCCGACCGCCGCCGAATACCTGGAAAATCTACCCAACGGCCTAGACAGTTTTCCGACCTGCCAGATCCACTGGGGAGTCTTCGAAACCCTCAACACGAACTTTCCTACCATCAAAGACGAGTCGAGCCTGCCGTTGCGGCTGCGCGCCATCTTGAATCAACAGGAAGGCCCGTGGTTCCCGGAGGTAGCGGGCAACGTTCTGTATCTGATGGTGCGGGACATGCACGACAATGACGAGCAATTTTTGGATTGGAACCACAAAAATATCGAGAGGTTGTGCGGCGGCCCGATCCTGCGTGGCTTGATGGCGGTACTCTCCACGTCCCTGGTCGCAATGGGCGCCGCGCGGCGCTGGTCGTCGTACCACCGTGGCACCGAGATGATCGCGTCGGCCATTGAGCCTCAGGGCGAACGCCTGGTCACAATGGCCAAGCTCAACTTCCCGGCAGGGCTGTTCACGCCGCTGATGCTACAGCAGCATCGCTCAACGTTTTGCGCGGCACTGCAGTTTGCACGCGCGCGCGTACCCGAAGTCATGCTTGCCGACCGGACCGCAACCGCGGCCATTTATCGCGCCTCTTGGCAACGCTAGCCGTCCTGCAGACACAACCGGCGCGCGGCAATATCTTGTGAGCAGCGAGCGATTCAGGCAGAACAGCCTCGCCGTCGTGCATCGCGACGCCCAGGTGGAGAAACCATGAAGGCTTGGTCGTGGATGTTGTTGGTGTGGCTGGCCGGGTGTTCAGGCACCCAGGCACAACAATCCGTCGCTCAGGAGCCCGCAGGGACACCGACCGAGGTCCCCGCCGGCACACCCGCCCCTGCAACGACCGCCAGTGCTGATCGCGCGATCGCCCGCCCCGATACTGCGCCCAACTTTACCATCAGTGAGGCTCAGGCCGAGGCAGCCTGTGACAAAGGCGCCCAGAAGGCCCTGAAGAACGAAGACAAAGACCTAAGGATCACCGTTGCGCTGTGCCAAAAACTTCAGGAGATGTTTCCGAGCAGCGCCGGCCTGCAACACTCACTCGCGACGCTCCATCAACTCAGCGGCAACGTCGACAAGGCAGCCCCGCTGCAGCACCGTGAAGGCCACGAACGGCGATCCGACACAAATCGCCAAGTTCTGTGCACCGCTCCCAAAAGCCTTGGGCATCGTCCCATAACTAACTACTCTGGTCTCGAAAGGCCTCTAGCCCTCGATGGAGATCGTCATGGCCAAGGACAAATTTCAAGAAGTGCTCGCAAAGTTCCCCTTAGGTGTCAGCGTCGCAACACTGGGTCGCGGCGGTGTCGAAAGCGCGCTCACCATCTCGTGGATGAGCCCGGTGTCGTTCGAGCCGCCCCACGTGATGATTGCCGTGGACAAGTTGCATCTGAGTGTCGACTTCCTGAAGAGCACCAAGAACTTCGTCCTGAACCTGCTCAAAGCCGACCAAGTCAAGCTCGCAGGCGTGTTCGCTAAACAGAGCGTTCAAGGTGAAAACAAGCTCGCCGGTGTCAAGACTCGCGAAGCCCCCTCAGGCGCACCCATCCTTACCGACGCTCTTGCCTACTTGGATTGCGAGGTCGCGAAGACACTGGAAGTGGGCGATCACCTGTTGTTCATCGGCAGGGTCACTGAGTGCGACGTGCTGAACGACGCCGAGCCGCTCACAACCTTGGGCGGCCCCCGCTATACCAAAGCCAAGAAGCGCTAAGCGCGAAAGCCGCGAAGTCTGCCGACACCTACGTGTTGGTTACAAGCAGCGGCAGCCGCCTCGCTCCTCACTCATCCGATTGACCCTGTTGGTTTGCGCCTTCGATCATCACAGCATCGCCCTGCTCTTGCAGATGAGGTTTGCCGGAGAAATCGATCCAATGACCGGAGCGATTGGCCTTGGTTTCCAGGTAAAAGCGATTGTGCTCGTTGGGCGGAATCACGTGCGGGATGCGTCCAGACACCTCGACGCCATGCTTGGTAAGCTCGCCCACCTTTTTCGGATTATTGGTCATCAGCCGCACTGAGCGTATGGCCAAGCTTTTCAGCATGTGGGCAGCAATCGCATAGTCGCGTTCGTCATCCCGGAATCCCAAGGCGAGGTTGGCCTCCACCGTGTCCAATCCTTGGTCTTGCAGGCTGTAGGCGCGAATTTTGTTAATAAGTCCGATGCCACGCCCCTCTTGGCGCAGGTAGAGCACCACACCACACGGCTCGCTGGCGATGCGCTTTAGGCCCATGATGAGCTGGTCTCGACAATCGCAGCGCAGCGACCCCAGCACATCACCCGTGAGACATTCGGAGTGCATCCGAGTTGCCACGTGGGCTTCTCCCTGCACGTCGCCGTGCACGATTGCCACGTGTTCTTTCACGTCGCGGTTGTTCCAAAACGCGACAATGCGGAAATGGCCAAACCGAGTGGGAAGATCAGCAACCCCAACCACACGCACGCAGACCCGGGACGCCCCCACGCCTTCGCACTCATGATCCCGATCCCGGGCGACGAGGTCTTCAAGCTTGTGCATGCTCATGCCACACATCCCTTTGTTTCAAGCATTCGCGTCACGATCTTCCGCCCGGAGGCCCAGGCCGCCTCCACACCGCCGCCTGGCGCAAAAACCTCACCCGTGACCCCCAATCGGGCGCCGCCGGGCAGATCAATCAACACGGGTTGAGAGAGCTCACTCCCGGCATCCGCCCGCGCATATCGCCACCGATGACTGCGCACACCGGTCGGACGGTTCACCCAATCTCCCAACCGCATAGAGGCCTCGGCCAACAAGGCCCGCGTCCAGGTCTCAACCTCAGTATCTAGGTGGATCCGCGACCACAGCGCATGGGCTTGCAGCACCAGCGTCACCGGCCCCTGATCGTCACGCTTGCGAGTGTCGTTGGCGACCAGGTGCAACAGCTTAGAGTCGTCCGGATACAAAATATCCCAGGCGGGCGAACGTGCTTCGGAACCATACACCGCCATCACCGTTAAGCACGGCAAATTCCCGAGCATCGTCAACAGCCGGTGCGTGGCTCCCACCTCGGCAGCCACGCCCTCAATCGGTTCCAACAGCCGCTCGGTCTCGGTACCCGAAGTCGCAAGCACCACCTGACGCGCCCGAATTTTCTCACCCCCTGCGAGCGTCAGCAGCAAATGCCCGGCGCCCGGCATGAGGGATTCAACGCTCACCTCGCGACGGATGTTAAGGCCGCAGGCCAAAAACTTGGGGAAGTGGTTCA
>JAKLEG010000317.1 GCA_022703175.1 Myxococcota bacterium
ACACCTCACGCTCGGCCGGGCCGCCGTGTACTGGAAGCTATACGCCACCTCGGGGAAGCCTAGGTTCACGGCGTCCATGCACGAATAATTGGCGATGTTGTCACGCGCGAGCGCGCTGCCGGTGTCACCCGTGACGACGCTGCCACAAGTGAGGCTCGCCGCCGCCACGCACGGCTGGGTGCTACACGCCGCATCCAAAGCACAGTCACTGTCGTCGCAATCGATGAGGGTGTCGCCGTCGTTGTCGAGGTTGTCGTTGCAGGTGCTCTCGGAGGCCTGCGGCAATACCAATGAGACGTCGTAGTTGAAGGACTGGTCGTCGTCGCCATCCACCGCCAAGTAGTAAGTGCTGCCGGCCTCGGCGTTAAAGATAAGCGAGTAGTAGTTGCCGTTAAACGCATCGCCCGCGGTGCAACCATTGCCGCTATCTCTCATCACCACGAGCAGCGGATAGCGATTGGCGTTGGAGGTGGTGAACAGCACGTCTTGGGTGACGCTCGGTTTGAAGGTGTAGATGTACTCGCGGCTGGTGGCGGCGAGGCTGGGCAAACAGGCGTAGCGCGACACTTGATCGGTGGAGCCAAAGCCCGCGGTGTCACCGGGCACATGGGTATCACCTAGCGCCAAGGTGCCGGCCGGGGCGCAGGCGGGGCAGCTCGGCGTGCCTACGCAATCGGCGTCGTAGCAGTCTTGCTTGAAGTCGGCGTCGTTATCGAAGCCATCGGTGCAGTCGGTTTCGCTGCTGCCCGCACCGCAATCCACGGTGAGGTTGAAGCCCATGTCGCTGCCGGTCGTGCCATGATCTACGATGACGTAAAAACGATCACCGGTTTGGAAATCCACGCCGCGCGTAAGCTTCACTGAGTAATAGTTGAGCGTTACGCAGTTGGCCGGGTCGACGCCAGTGCCGGTGTCTTTGAGCACCACAATGAAAGGATAGGTGCTTGCCCCCGATACCGACAGCACGATGTCACCGCTGCCGGTGTCAACGAGCGGCTGAACCCACTCGCTGCCGCCCAAATCAATCGCGGCTGCCAAGCACGACGGAAAGCTGGTATCCACGAAGTTAGCACCGCTCGTGGTGCACTGATCCACAACGCCTGCACCACAGCTAATCGGCGAGTTGTTCGTGCAGTTGGCCAACGCAAAGTCGTGCGCCAACATCCCGGCCGGATCGATGAGGCTTGCTGACCCATCCCTGGTGCCAAACGACCCATCGCTCCCCGAAGAGCCACAGGCGCAAAGGCCAACCAGGCCAAGCACAGAAAGAAGATGTACTGCCACAACTTGTGGGGTGTTTTTCATGGCCCTTTCAGTGTCACCCCAACGCGCGTGGATCGCCAGAAAAAACTAACAAATACAGGCACCTACACAGACCTACTTAAGATCCCATGGCGATTCGGAAGAAATACCCAGGGTGCGCACACGCCTGGGTACCAGTGACAACGCAAGAATGGCGCAGAGCCGCGGCGGGCGTGGGGGGCGCGCAAGGTACTTGGGCGTCAAATAGGAGCACTGCCACACCGGGTCAGCGCATCTGCCAAGGCCGTCTGGGCTGCCTGTGCCAGCGAACGGAAACTGTCAGACAGGCGCGGGTCAGCGATGATGCGCTCCCAATAGGTTTGCGCCAAGCGAGCGGCCTGCTGCCACAGCATCGCCTCGCCTGGAGGTGGCACCATGACACTAAAGGTGCGGGGCACGAGCTCGTTTCCCTGGGGCGCGTGCAACATCGGCAACACATCGTACATCGGCGCTAGCGTCAGTTGGTTGCCCGTGTCGAGAAGCGTGACGTTGCCAAAATGCCGATCGCTGTTGCCGATACAACCCGAAAACAGCCACAAAAGGCGCACGCGCTCGACATCCTCATGAGCTAGCCAACCCCGCTCGCACAACCGCTGCGCTGCCGCTGGCCACGTGTCGAGCGCCCCAAAGAACTCGGCGTCGACGCTGAATAGCGAGAGCGCCGCCCGGCGCCCGAGTCGGCCGACGCGGTCAAATCGCAGCACCTCCAAGAACCGCCGCGTGGGACCCTCGATGATCCGGCTCTGCACCGTGGGAATGCCAGCCTCACGCACAACCTCATGGGCCACGTGCTCGCACAACAATAAGTCAGCCCAGCGTTGTCCCACTGCCGTCGTGCGCTGCGGCGAGAACTTTACCAACACGTGGCGAGAGTCGGCATGGCTGCGAATTTGCGCGGTGAACTTAGGTTGTTCGCCCGCCGCCGACGAGCCAGGAGGCTCCCCTGCGAGCGCTGCCTGCGCCAGGGCCTCGTAAGTGAGAGCGACATCGCTGCCAACAACCGTGGGCGAATCGGTCAAGCGACGCTGCATGAGTTGCTCGTGAGCCACAGTGCCCACAAGAAGGTTGCCGGGGGTGTCCTCTCCAGCATGCAGCAGCGCAGTAAGCTGATGGGATTCTTGCCAATCCGTAAGGCGCTCGGGCACGCCAATTCTAGTGTGCAGGTGGCGCGCCACAAGTCGCCCCAGATAGCCCTGCGGCAATGCGTCGGCTAAATAGAAGGGCAGTCTCGCGTGGTAGCCTCGGCCGCCCTCACCCGAAAACCATGGTGGCAATTGCGTCGCCGGCACGAAAACAAAGCCGCGCGGGGCGATGGCCCAAAGATCACCCACGCTTTGCGGGATGCCCGTACCCGACACGGCATAGACTGGCCACCTGGCGCCAAGCTCAGCCACCTTGCGCGTCGCAGCGTAATACACGCCTGTGCGTTTTTGGCCGTAGCTTAGAATCTCGCCAGCGGCCGCATGCACCCAGCGCGAAAAGGTGGCCCGGCTTGGGTTTCCTAACTCCGACGCCAACTCCGCTGGCCGGCAGGGACCCCGGTTGTGAAACAAAAATAGGGGCTATTCTTTGGCAGCGGCTGCGGGTTCCCGATAGTCGGCAGGGTTGGCGGAGAGGTCGTCGACATTTTGCGGCACGATGCTCAGCACCCGGCCGGATGCCACGTCGAGGCCATAGCGCACGCCATCTTTGGCGGCCGACACCATCAGTGTCGCGAGAACTTTTTGAGCTTCGCCCAAAAGGGTAGCGGTGAGCTCAGGTTTGTCCAAACCGAACTTGTTGCGCTCGGCCTCGGGCAGGGCTTGCGCCACCACTTGCACGCCCTTGAGGTTGCCCAGGCGATACAAGAGACCTGCCACGGGCGGATCTTCTACCGGGCGTGCCTCGGGCGTGGTGAGCTTCCAGGTGTCCAGCCCCTTTTCGATGTCTCGTTCTTTCACGAGGGTAAGGCTCTGCTCGCCGCGACTCATGCGGATCTCTAGCACAGCATTGCGCTCAAAACGGACCACGCGCTTGTCGAGCAGCTCATCGGCGCGCACGCGCAGCTTCTTCACCAGGCCTTCGCTGTTGAGCTCCAATACCGGGAAGGCGCCGGAGCGCAGACCAAAGGTAGACGCCAATGACTGGTTGGGGTCTTGGGCCAGCGTTACTGTTACCAGGTCGCCGGCGGTGGTGGTGATTTCTACGGTAGCCGAAGGCTTCGCCAAACCAGTTTTCTCCAGCACCGGCAAAGTGGCGTGTTCGGCTTCGAAGTGCTTGGCGCGCGCCCCAGCAAGGCCACCCAAGATGCCCAACACCAGGCCTTCGTCAGCTGGGCCTAGCTCCGGCTCGGTCACCGACCAACTGCCATCTACCTTGGTGAGCGTGTAGTGGTAGTGCTCTAAACCCTTGCGGTCGGGGCTGTACTGCACGCTGAGCTTCTGCATGTCATTCGTCTCAAACGGCACAAGTTTTTTGTCGCGCAGTTTAAACAACTCTTGATCCACTTGGTAAAACAGCGCCCCCGGCACCAGCGAAATCGTAGGCTTGCCCGTGACCCGCACAAAAATCGAACCGTCGAAGCTGCTCTTCTTGCCCACCTCCAACGTCTCGTGGCTGCCGTCATCCAGCGTGACGGTGATGCGAAACGGTGCCGGGTCGAGCTCAAACAGCTTCAGGTCGGCAGGCGGCGTGATGCTGCCATCGGGCTGTGGTTCGCCCACCTCGCGGGTGCGGCGCAATCCGATCAGGTGCTCCAAGATGCCGTCCACCACCACGCGGTCGGCCGAGGTCTCAAGCGGTGCGGTGAGTCGCCAGACGCGCTCGTTGCCTTCGGTGCGGCGGTGTAGCTCAAACGTGGTGTGAGGCGTCACCAGCGTGATCATCGCGACCGGCGCCAGGTTGTCCAAAGCCAGAAGCTTGTCGGCGGCCTGCTTGGCCTCTACGTCCCGCTCGCCCTTTTGCTGCTGCCAATAGACCAACCCTGCGCCGGCAAACGCCAGGCCGACCAACATCATCAGGCTCAGAAGCCGTCGTTGCACCAAGGTCATGTATCTCGTCGCTCCTGTGTCGATTCAAGCGGGAGGGGGGAGGCGAAACGGACGGGGCATGCTTAACGCTGGCGGCGCAGCATCACGATGCCGACGCCCACGAGCACAATCAGCACCGGCAAGATGTCCATCGACAAGAATTTCAAGGTGTTCAGCTGCGCCACCGACAGGAACAGTTGGCTTGCCTGGCGGGTGCGCGGGCGAATCGAGATCTTCTCGCCTTCTTCGGCCAACCAACTAAGCGTGTTCAAAAACAGGTCCGCGTTGGCGCCCTGCGAGATGAACTCGTTGCTGACAAAATCGGAATCGCCAAACACCACCAAGCGACCCTCGCCCGAAAGCTTGCTCGGATTATTTTGCAGCGTGGCCTTGGAGGCCACGGCCACCACGGTAACGGGCCCCGGATGATCGTTATCGTCACGCGATGCCGTACCGTCCACCGGGTTGGTCTCGCCCCAGGCCGACTCGCCCGTGACAAACAGCGGCTCGGCTTGCACGCCTGCTTCACCCCCAGGCAAAAGCGTGATGCTGCGCACCGTTGAGAACACGGCGGGTGTGGTCATGCCCTTGGCTGTGGGGTGCTCTTCACCCGCCGGGAATACCATCGGCGACGCCGGCCCCAAGCCCTTCAGGCGGTTCACCAAGTTGGTATCCACCACGATGTCGCTTTCGAGCTTGAGCCGATACTGGGCCAGCAAGCCGCTCATGCCAGCGTCCAAGTTGGGCTCGGCCAAAAACACCACACGCCCGCCTTGTTGCAGGTAGCTCTCGATGGCCGTCAACTCCGGGGCAAACAGTTTGCTCTTGGGTGCGGCGATCACCAGGACCTTAAAGGTTTCGGGGATCTCCAACTTGGAATCACCATCGATTTTGGGCGCCGCGGCGTTGGCATCGGGGTTGATGGCGACCTTGTCGCTGGCACCCGCCATTTTTAACAACGACAACTCTTCCACGTCGTAGCCGTCGCTGCGCACGGCATCCATGATTTGCTTGTAGCCCGCGGGGTCTTTTTCGTCGTTGCCGTTGGGCTCGCCGTGCCCCGTGAGAAAGCCAATTTTTGCAGAACCCGACGCCGAGACTTTGATGAGCGCGTGCGTCAGCTCTTCTTCGGACAGCTCTTTGACCCGTGCATCTTTGTCGCCGGCCACAAACACCAGGCGCGGGCCGCGGCTCTTCACCTCATATTTTTCCACCAAATCCACGCGCAGCTGCGGATCGACGATTTCGTAGGTGAAGCGCGAGCTCTCCTTGGCATAGCGGGCCAAGGTTTCTTTGATGGCCGGGTACTCCTGTTCGTAGCTCGCGTAGAACGCCAACGCCTTCACGTCGGTTTTCAAGCGCGCAAGAATCTTGGTGGTCTGCTCAGAGAGCGTGTAAACCCCCTCGCGGGTCAGGTCGAACTCATGGTCGTGCTTCACCACCACGTAGTTTGCGGCCCCCACCAAACCCACAACAATCAGCGCTGCGGTGAGGCTCATCGCCAACAACCCGGTGGATCGGCCGCCCGCGAGCTGCCTCCAAAACTCAGCATTGGTGAACAAATAGGTGACGACCAGCGCCAAACCCACCACCAACTTGCCAATCACCAATACGCCCACTTGTTCGGTGAGCATGTAGGTGAGCACGGTGCTGGCGAGTAAGATCAAACCTGCCGCGCCGCTTAAACGGCCAGCAATGGTGGCGCCTGTGACCTCGGGGCGAGTGTTTTCTTTGAGTTCCATGGTGGGCTCCGCCTAGCGCCAGCGCTGCGCGTCAACGACCGAGTGGGTCAAGAACAACCCTACGAAGGCCATCGACAGGTAGTAGACAACGTCCGAAACCTTTACGATGCCGCGCACGAAGTTTTCTAAGTGACTGGTGAGCGACAGGTACTCCAAGAAGCCGCCCCAGAAGCCTTCCTGACCACGAGCGGCCAGGCCAATCACCCAGAACAACAGCAACACCGCAAAACCCGATACCACCGCCACAATTTGCGAGTCGGTGAGCGAGCTCGTAAACAAGCCCACGGCCACAACCGCCGCGCCCAGTAACACCAGGCCCAAGTAGCCCGTGCCTACCGTGCCCCAATCCAACGCCGAGGCCCCTTCGGCGCCGCCGAACGCCGAGAGCAACAGCGGAAACACCGCGGTAAGCGCCAGCATAATGAGCGTGATAGCCAGGGCGCCCAGGTATTTACCCAACACCAACTCGATGGGTCGCACTGGGGTGGTCATCAGCAGTTCCAGCGTGCGCGCGCGCCGCTCTTCGGCGAACAGGCGCATCGTGAGCATCGGCAGCATGATGAGGAAGAAGATGCTCATGTTCATCAGCACCGGGCCCATCACCCAGTCGGTCAAGTTCATCCGCTCCATGGCCCAGCTTTGCTGTTGCTGGGCGTATTCGAGCGTTTGCAGCTGAAATTCGATGACCAGCCGCTGAAAGAAGAACGCCGCGAACAGCACGAAGAAGCCGAAGAGCACATAGCTTGTGCCAGTGGTCAGGTAGACCCACAGCTCTTTGCGCGCGATGGCGAGTGTCTTGCCCATCTCAGACCTCGGTAAGCGACAAGAACACCTGCTCCAGCGACGCCGGGGTGTTCGACTTGGATTGGGATTTTACGAGTTCGGCCAGGGTGTCATCGGCCACGACGCGACCCTTGTTAATAATGATCGCACGTTCACAGGTGGCGGCCACCTCTTGCAAGAGGTGTGTG
>JAKLEG010000318.1 GCA_022703175.1 Myxococcota bacterium
TTCACGCCACGCGGTTTGAGTCCGTGGCGACCGGCTCACAATCGCCCACGGGGCCGGCCTTGAGGAGCACGCTGACCTTCGCGAACTTCTCGGTGCGACATGAGGGATCAGTCAGTCTCTACCCCTCAAACGTCAGGACCTCTTGGACCTTGAGCCTGAGCGAATGCGCGGTGGGTGGCTCAACTCGGGCGATTCTAAACAACATAATCTCGGCGTCGTGATGGGTGACGTCGAACAATTTCAGGTACTGCGCACGCAGCTCCTCAAGGACCTCTTTCTCTCGTGGCTTGAGGTTGGGAGCACCGTCTAGCAACCGCCAGAACAGGCAGATGAGCGCGGTCATCGGTTGGAAGCTGTAACCGAGTGCCGTTGCCCGCAACCAGACTCGCTGCATAGCCCGACCGCCGGCGATCATACTGCGGAAGTTGTGTTCGCCGGAGCAGGTGATGAGACCTACGGCCGATGCCGAGGCAATCATCTTGCGGGCAGGCTTTTCAAGCGAGCGGCCACCACCGACTTTGCCGACGAGATCCATGACCCCCATGCTCGACGCCAAGCGCAAACCGATGAGGTCCACCGCCGACAGCTCGAGAGTTGCAACGTCGATGCCATCGCGGGTTTGTTCCACCTCGACAGGTGACCAGCGGATCTCATGGATGAGCTCGGGGTGCATGACTTTGGAGACAAAACGCAGCCGATCGCCTGGGCCCAAGATGTCTGCCATGGCCTCAAGCTGCGTCGCCTCGGTGAGCCACTGCAAGCGGCCCCCCCTCACCTTGGCGTCAGCGCACATTCGTTGGTCATCGCCGGCGGTGAGCGGCTGCCGTGGCCCGATCTTGCGATTGGTCAGGCGTTTGGCGATGGCGTTGAATAGCTCGGTATTGAGAGCTGGCTCAACGCTCGGCGCGAAGCTCACAACCATGGCCAGCTCTGGGTGTGCAGCATCGGGAAGCAACGAGAACTCCGCCTTGAGCCCAAGCTGCTCGCACACCAGGTCGATGTTCTCGGCCACTGCGCCAAACGCCAGGTAGCTCGCCAAATCCTTGTAATCGAGAAACACTCCAGACCGCTCGCGCACAAAGTAGCAATAGAGCCTGTTGTCCTTGAATACAAAACGCCACGCCTGTGCATTGCCTCCCGACGGCGCCATGATCGCGTAACTGACCAGCGTCTGCACCTGTTCCTGGGTGAGCCGTTCAGTGTGGCTTCGGCGTACGGTTGGCAACGAGATGTTGGCCAGCGCCTCGGACGAAATCTCGACCATGCTCGATTTAGGATGGGCGGCAATCCCAGCGCCATTGCTGACGATCTTATCGAGGTCGACGTAGAACCGACCGGATTCGGTGAACTCGCCCAGCACCATGCGTCGCAAGGCATCGGTGTTAACCGCGGCCCCTAGCGTTACAGCGGATGCGAGCTGCGGCCAGGTCTTGATCGTCGAATCCATTTCGACCACGGAGGCAGCCAACCGCGACGACATGTTCTCGCCGCCGATGATCTCGAAGGCGACGGGCAGCTTGTCGAGCGAACTCTTGCCGCGAAACCGCTTGGTGTCGAGGTTCTTGATCAAGCCATGAAACAGGGGTCGCTGGGGCTCTTTGTCGAAGCGCTCGATGTCAAACAGGCCGCGGTCGCTGGTTTCCATAAGCACCGGAATCTTCATCGCCCGAGCGCGCTCGCGCACCATGACCTTCATCACGAAGTCGTCACACTCCTCGACCAACACGTCGAGCGGGCGCGACCCACTCAGAAAGGCATCGATGTTGGTCTCGGTGAGCCCTTCAGTGAATACCTCCACCTTTGCATAGGGGTTCAGCTCGGTGATCTCGCGTGCCGTTAGCACGGCCTTGTTCACGTTGATGTCGTAAACCCCCGCCCGCAGGCGATTCATGTTGGAGAGGCTCAGCTCGTCGTAGTCGGCGAGCACGTATTCGTTGCCGATCTCCTCCATCGCCATCGTCACAACCGACGATTTGCCTACCGACAAACCCACCACGCCAATGCGTAGCTTGCGCAAGACCCCTTGCTCTTCAACGGTGATCTTGTTGCGATTTCGGCTCGTGCGCAGCTCGCGATACTCTGCCTCGGGAAGTACATGGACGAGTTTGCTGTGCCACGGATAGTACACCCAGGTGCCGTAGCGTTCGGGCGAGACTCCGTTGAGGTACTCCTGCGCACGCAGGGTGAGGTCCTCGTTGCTGAGTTTGACAATTGGGTTGCGGACGTCCAACAACTCCCTAAGCTGCATCAACAGGGTGTCGCAGTAGGTCGCGATCTTGCCCTCCCGGTGCAGGTCGACAAGTGCTGTCATTGTCGCATCGTCTGCCGCCGGCCACAGCAAGGGTTTGAAGCTTACGAGATCTGCCGCGTGTGTCCCCAAGAGGTCGCGAATCTGACGAACGCTTGACATGATCCGATTCTCCCGTTGTGTGCCCAGGTATTACTTTGTCCCAGCTTTGTGCCGAACGCCCAGCCGCGAACGGATGAGCACGAACAGCGGAGGCAGCAGCGTCAATTCGCCCACAGCGCCAGCAAACAGCGCCACGCAGGTCAACACGCCAAAGTGCCGAGTCGGCGCAAAACTCGACAAGAGTGTCGTCCCGAACCCCATGGCCAAGATGAGCGTCACCCAACTCACCCCCACGCCCTTGGTTCGCAGCGTCTCTGTCAACGCGCGGTCGTGGTCGCCATGCGCAGCGAGGCGCATGCGCATGTATTGAATGAAGTGGATGGTGTCGTCGACAACGATGCCTAATACCACCGACGCGATGTTGGCCGTGGCTACATCGAGGTTGATGCTCAGCCAACCCATGAGCCCGAGCGTGATGCCGATAGGGAAGATATTGGAGGGGAGGCTAAAGAGCCCGGCCGACCAAGAGCGAAACAGCACGAAGATGGGCAAAAACACGAAGAACAGCGAGAACGAAAAGCTCCTGATCTGACTCCCGACGATTTGATCCGTAATGACAGTCCACAGGCGCGAGTCACCTGTTGCGTCAGCGACAAACTGGCGATCGCGTGGAAACTGACGCCGCAGGTAGTCGTCGAGTCGTACGTAGTCCTGGGCTCGACGTTTGCTCGTTTGCACGGGGACGCGGGCCACCAAGCGGACCCACGAATAACTCTGGTTGATGTACTGATCGGTCGTGTCATCACCATTCAACAACATCAACTGAGCGACCTGTTCACGTTGATCGGGGATACGAAATTCGCGCGGGTCTTCGTCCATGAAAGCCTTGTTCATGAGCCGAACAAAATCGGTGATAGACAGCACGTGCGTGGCACCGAGTTCACGCCGCAAGAAGTCCGCCGCTTCGTCGAGCCGCACCAAGTTTTCAGGTTGCAGGAAGGCGTCCCGATCGGGATGCTGCACCGACACAATCATGAGGTCGGCCCCACCGTCCTTTGCTTCAACAAAACGCGTGGCGACCCGAGGTGCCGAGTGCTCCGGAAACTGTCCAATGGTGTCCATGTCGGCGACCAGAAAGGCCAGGCCAGCCGTGCCAACCACGAAAAGCGAGACACTTATGGTCAGCAATGAACGCGGGCGGCGAAACACCAGTCGCGTGTAGGCGTCGATCCAGTTCCCAAAGGTTTCGGAGTTGGCTGGGCTGTTCTCGGCCACCAAGGTCGAGGGTTTCCAGTAGTGGACGGCCACCGCCACGACCGTAAAGGAAATCACCAGCGTCATCAGGGTTGAAACGCCGGCCACCACCCCGAAGTCGTGCAAAGCCGGGATACTGCTCGTGGCCAGCGAACCGAAGCCGACAGCCGTTGTCAGCGAGCACATAAACGACGGCATCAACAGTTCTGAGATTGTCTGGTGCGGGCTCGCCGCGGCGCCGACTGCGAGCGTGTTCTTGGCCAACTCCGCCATGAAATGAATGATCACCGTGAGCGACAACACCATCGCGACCACAGGGAGGATCGTGGATAGGTTGTTGATTGTGCCGCCCGAGAGCGCCAGCGTCGCCATCGCGGCGAACAGACACAAGGTGACGTTGACGGTGGCAACCACGATGCCCGTGAATCGTCGCACCAAGAAGAACAGCGAAACAAGAATCAACACAAACATCGCAGGAATAAACAGGCTCAAGTCCTGGGCCATGAATGACGCGGTATCTGCGCGAATGATGGCGCTGCCAATGGCCTCGCAGTGCATGGATGGCAATGCATCGTTGGTGCGTGCGAGCTCGTTGCGCACGTGAACCACCGTCGCTGCCATGTCATCGTCGTTGACATTGGTCACCAGGCGTGCCGCAATGACGGTCGTACGCAAATCGTTGGATAGAAAATTGCTTCGTATGACTTCATTCTTGACGGCGCGGTCGCGAATGAGTTGCAGCGTGTCGGGGTCCGTGGGAATTGGATCGGGCACGAGCCGTACCGTCCGAAAGCTTTGGTCGGACCCCACCAGGTCTTTCACGGTGGTCAGGCCCTGAATGTCGTGGATGGGGTAGGAATCCTCGTCACCGTGACGGACTGAAAAGCCTTCAATGCTAACGACAAGCTGCCGCAACGCTGTCAGAACGTCGTGTCGAAACAGGTCGCCGGCTTCGCATGTTACAAACACAGTATCGTCGCTGCCAAACTGCTTGTTGACGCGTTGGTGTATGACCTCTTCGGGTTGGCTGCGATCAAAGAAGGGCTCGGTGCCAGTTTGGAAACGGAGGCGCGTGAGTCCGAACAGGCTCAATGCAAGAATAGACGCAAGCAGCACCAGGAGAGTCTTCGGATGGCTGAGGAGCCACGTTGCCGTCCGATCTGAGAATGATGTTGATGACAATGTAATGCCTACTTCCCAGGAGGGCGGCCCCCGCTATGGCTCGCTGTCACATCGTTAGGTGGCGACGATTCTTCTGACGGCGGCGAAACTGTGGGTTCGTGCGAGAGGTCGACTGTTGAGCGGGAGCGGACCTCCTGGAGGTGTGTGCGGGCCTCCGGACCCAGGTCAGTCAACAGGTCAGGCCGCTGCTGCGCCAACGCCTGAAACACGCCACGTGGCATCTTCGCCTGGGCGGACACGTCGGGGTTCTGCTCGCCGATGAAGGCCAAGGCCTCGGGCGCGGTGCCAAAAAAGTAGTCGACGGGCATGCGGCCATTTAGCATTGGCTTGCGATAATGCCGACACATGAATGCGTGAAAGCGCGAAAGATCCTGCACCAAACCCACCACCGGTGCGTAAAGGCTGGCGTGTTGTCTAACGGGGCCAAATTGCGCGAAGTCGTAGGTCGCTCGGTAGAATGATTTCACCCTCGGATTGACACCAATCACCACGTGACTGGCGTGCAATCTGGTAATGGCCAGTTGGTAGGCAGCCATGTTCAACAGGTTGGTGACGCCCAAATGTTTGCAGCGCTCTACCACTGCGAGCGAGCCGTATTCTACCAGAACCCTGCCGGGCTGTCGCACGGCTTTGAGCTCCTGGGAGTAATCCTTGTCGAGAGGTAGGCCGGCAGGAGAATCGACAGTGACTGTCATGGTGCCTACCGCGCAGTCGCCGTCAAACGCAACCAAGACATGGGCTTCAGGGAACAAGTGCTGGGGAGTAAACCGGATCCTGGACGATCGGACGCTCTCAATTCCCTCAACGACATAGGCAAACTGCACAAGGCGAAATGCCTGCTCGTATTCTTCGAGAGTTCGCGCGAGCCGAACCTGGAAGCGATCGAGCGGGCTCTTTTCGAGGTGAATCCTCTTTCGCAGTTTGCGATCGGCGAGGTAGCGAAAAAGCACTGCTAGCATGAACTCACTCCTGAACGAGAGTCGGCAATGCACCTCCTCACGCGTACCAGTAGAGCGCGCACAACTGTCAGTCAAGAGCCCTGAACCTTCGATTCGCCTGGCAGGGGATTCTTGAGCTGATGTAGCTTCCCGCCCCACCTTCGCGCTCAGCGAGAACACCTCGGCGTTTTTGCGCGTGCTCAAGCAAGCCGACCCGACCGAGATCCTCTCCGTAGATCCGCCAGCCTTTCAGCGCCGCTTCGCCGCACTCGCCGGGCAGGATGCGCGCGGGCGCCGCCTATGAGGCTTGCGCTTCTGCTTGCGCGACTACCGCTTCGCGGCCCCCTTGCCCACCGATTCATGTCGTTGCGGCTGCGGCTCGAGTTACTCTGATCTGTGGATATCCGACCTCGTGAGCCTTCTCAGGATCGTTCAGCATCGGTCTCACAGCGCGGACCGACGCTCAAACTGTGCTGAAACTGCTTGGGAATTCGGCAATGAGAGAGCGGGATGAACCACAGCTGTATGCCTCCAGCGTTTCGCGGGCTTTCACCGCCTTGCGGCCCGAGAACTCAAGGGTGGCGCTGCCATGAGCGCCGCCGTTTGCTTGGAAGTAGTCTTGCACGAAGCTCGAAAACGCGCTGGGGCCCTTCATCACGCCCATGAGCTGGCCAAATTGACGCGCTCGGTCGGCATACCTCCTCCCTGACAGCAGGTCGCTGGCCGCGCCGAGCAGCGCTGATGCACTCGCATAGCCTGCCCGCACCAGGCGCCCGACGCCCGCGCGCTCGACGGCCGCCATTGAGAAGTATTGGTCACCGTTGGACGGAACTCCGAGAATGGGCACGCCGGCCGTTAGCGCCTGGTACACAGAGCCGCTGCCGCCGTTGCACACCATGAGAGCCGCGCGCTCCAGCACCTTCGTGCCTGGCAAGTAGGGGGCGGCAAAGACGTTGCTGGGGAGCGCTTGTGGGAGGTCGGCGCCGGCTGTGGCGACCGCCACCACGCAATCGTCGCGACCACCAAACGCTGCCACCGCTTTGTCGCAAAGGTTTCGGCTTCCCGATGAGCCCACGTTTACGTAGATCAGTGGCTTCGTCTCAGGTAGGCGCGACCACCACACGGGCAACGGCACCGGCGGTTCCCATAACACGGGTCCTATGAACCTGTGGTTTGCGGGCAACTTCCCGGTTGGGATGAGCTCAGGAAGGTCGGGGTACAGCACGTGTTGCCCGCAGGTGTACATCGAGAACAGGCTGTCAACCGGTTTGAGCCCGAACTCGCGA
>JAKLEG010000319.1 GCA_022703175.1 Myxococcota bacterium
GACACCATCCCCCACCAAGAGCCAGAGCAAGCCAAGCGTCAGTTCGCATCCCATGGTTGCCTCGCGTCGAGTGCACTCAGCGGGGTCGAGGCACTAGCCGTTGCCGTCCAGGCTCAGCCTGAGCCCAAAGAAGTTCTGCCAACGCTCCTGATACTGCAGCGTGTGCACAACCTCCAAGCGCAGATGATGTACCGCAGGGCGGGCGCCCGCAGCGAAACTCAGACCCACGCCAATACCATCGTGCAACTCCGGCGCCAACGCCCGCTCATGGCGGCTGCCCGTGAGCCACAGCGCACTCAAGCCGCCCCCCAAGCGCAGTTGTGCCCACAGCTCTTCTGGCCACGTCGCGACCAACGCCGACAGTGGCAAACTGGGGAGCAGACTCAAGCTCGCCGGCACACGTAGCAACGCGCCATCGGTCTGCTGTGCTCGCCGGGGCCAGAGCCCCAATCCCAACGCCGCTTCGGCGCGTAGCCACAAAACACCAGGGAGCGCCACGCTAGCGGTGGCGTCTAGGTTGAGGCCGGGTTTTAGTTCCCGTCCGACCGCGCCAGTTGTGCGTGTGCTTTCCAGGGCTGTGCCCCATCGCAGGTCGGTCGCTGCGGCTATGTCGACGGTTACCGGCAGCGGCTCGGTAGCCATGAGGCAGAGGATCCATAGCGGGTTCATGGCGCGACCACCTGACGAAACAGCGCGGGGGCAAAGCGGCTACGGCCGAGCTGCGGGTTGGTATCGCACGGGCCGTTGTCGGTGCGGTCACTTACACAACCCACCAACAGATAGAGCGCGTCACGGTCACCTAGCGAGGTGATGGCGTGGGCCAGAATCGTGCGGCGATAGGCCCGAGCTGTGGCGCTGGCGGTGCTTGGACCGAGGCCAGCATCTCCAACGCGCTCAAAGTCACTGGCCATCCCAACGGTCAGGCCATCGAGTCCGGCGTTGCTTTGCCACAGCTCGGCGCCGTCCACGTTGTTATCGAAGCCTACGAGCAGGCGACCGCTTGCCACTTGCAGGAGCGCGATGGCGTGGGCATGGGGCGCAAGCTCGGTGCTGTTGAAGATCTTTTGCCAACGCGCGGCGCTGCTCGCTGCCAACAACCCAGGCAGGTAGTCGTAGCGCCAAAGCTCGGCCGAGCCGTCGGTGCGATTGCGGGCCACGAACAGTCGTGGGCCCCAGACGATCATGAAGGGGATGCCCCGTGCTCCCGGGCTGGTAGCGTTGGCCTGACTGAGCGCGAGCGTGGTAGCGCTCCAAACGCTTTCGGGGTTGGGGTCGTCTGTGATGCCGGCATTGTGTTTGACGTCACTCCACACCGCGCTGCCATCGGGTGGTACCTGCGTGGTCGCGGCGATGCCGCCGTTGTTGGCCACGTACAAGGTGGGCGTCAATGTTTCATCGGGCAGCACCAGCAGGCTGTCGATGCCTACCACGGTCGCCGGGTTGGCGGTGGCATTGCCAGGATTGCTACCTAAATACGGGAGGTTACGAAAACGTTTGTCGCTGTTGAGGAGGCGGTCGGTGAGTGCGGGGCAGGCGCCGCCACCGCCGTCGTCGAGGCTCATCGTCGCGAACAACGGCCGGTTGCCGCCGCTGTTGGCGAGTCCGACGTAGAGGGTGCTGCCGTCGCTGTAGATCGTCTGCAGCGCGCCTGCTGCACCCAGCACCACGGCACCTAGGTCGCAGTAACGGCTACTGAGCAGTGCGTCGGTGTTGAAGCTGTAAGACAATTCGCTCAGGTTTCCGGTGATGCTCAAGCCGCCAAATGCGAGGCCTTCTTGGGGACCCCACGAAAACGCCGTCAGGCTGGCCAAACCATCTAGGTCATTGGGGCCAGCGTGGTTGAACAGCGTGACGAGGCAGCTCTCAGCGCTTGAGGCTGTGCCAGCGGTGGCCACCTCCACCCAATCATTCAAGTCGTCCAACGTAACGAGCGGCAATGCATTGGCCTGATTGTTCGCAACCGCAGAGCAGCCGCTCGTAAGCAACATGCCACCCGTCGCAAATGCGCGTAGGTCGGTACCCGGCGTAAGCCAGTAGCGGGTGGTGAGTGCCGCTGGGGTTTCGACGCGTGTCGCCGGGCGCATCGTTGAGGCACCAAAGCTTGGGAAGGGGCTGCCAACCTTGGCTGAGTGGTTGCGGAAGGTGAGCCTCGTGGGATGAGTGCCGTCGGCGTCCAAGCGTACGGCAGCATCGCTTGCGACGTTGGGACCGAGGATGAGTTTGCCTTGTTGGGTTGCCGCAAAACGCGGCGAGTCATCGTCACCAAACAGATCCACGCCCAGAGGGCCTTGTGCGACGGTAGCAACTTGCGGCCCACTGCCGAGGAATACCGCACGCTCTAGCGGCGCTTCGGCCAGGGTTTGGCTCCCGACGGCGTTCTGCAGTGCCGAGCCGACGGTCACCAGGTAGAGGCGGCCTTCTTGATCAAGCGTGTGGGTAAGTAGCACTTGCATCGCGTCGTTCGGTTTGGCGGTTTGTTGATCCATACGCGTGGCCGTTGTCACTGCACCCAGGTCCTCGGGGAGGGCATAGAGTCCGAGGTTGTCGGCCCCAT
This sequence comes from Myxococcota bacterium, assembly GCA_022703175.1. Lineage (GTDB taxonomy): Bacteria > Myxococcota > XYA12-FULL-58-9 > XYA12-FULL-58-9 > XYA12-FULL-58-9 > JACRCV01. Next base: position 2,555 of record JAKLEG010000319.1, read on the forward strand.
GGGGGCCGCTTTGGGCCACCGCTTGCGAGAAGCTGAGCAGCACTTGGCGGGCGTTCATGCTGGTGGCACGCACCAGGTGTAAACCCACCTGGCCCAAAAAGTTGGCGTGCTTAGGCTCAAGGAGCGTGGCATTTTCGTCCAGGTCGCGCAGGTCGCCGGTGACAACCACCGTGTAGTAGCAATCCTCAAGCGGGGAGGTCACAAACTCGAACGTTTGCGCATCAATGGCCACACCGTCAGCGAGCGTTGGGTCGCCATCGCAGGTGTCGCTGCTAAAGCTGTATTGAGTCGCATCGGCGGCCAGGTCGGCTTGCATCGGCTCGGAGAAATAGACACGCAGATGCGTACTATCCATGGGCACAACGCTCCAGAGGTACGGATGCACGATGCCACTCACCAGCACCTCGCGGTCGATCGTCGGGTTGCCAGCCAGGTCGAATAGCAGCAGGGGATTTCCGGAGACGGTGTCGAGGTGCAGATCTTGGTCGGAGAAGCGCAGGCCTGACGCTGCTTCCAGGTTCAGCAGGGCATCGCAGCCATTCATGTCGGCGCCTGCAAGCAGGGCACGAACCCCGGCATTCCCCAGGTCATGGTAGTTCACCACGGCAGCCGACAGCAGCTCGTCCGGACAAATGCCGCCGCCATGCACCGGCTCCGAAAAGCTGATGAACAGCGCCGAGCTTCCGGTTTCGCTCGTGGCCGCAAGCAAAAGCGGTGCGGCACCGTCTTGCTCCTGTGTGGTCTCCGAGGTCACCGGTTGTAGGGAGCCGCCCAAACGCGAGCGCAAGCTGAGCGTGGTGTTGGTGGTGAGGTCGGGGAGCGCACCGGTGTCCATCGCAAAAGCTTCGCCAAATGCCAGGTAGAGCACGGCGTCGTTGGGGGTATCAACGTCGGGCGCGGCGGCGCCATGGGCCAACGCCACGTCTACGTGGCCTTGCACCAGCCATTCATTTTGCGGCAGGCCGATCGCGTCTGCGACAAAACCCGGGAAGGTCGCATCATCCAACGCGCCGTCGAAGGTCAAACGATAGTGGTCCAGCCGGCCGTCTTGGTCGGCGTCGAGCGTCACAGCCTCTGTGAGCGCCAGCGCGGGCGGCGGCGTCGAGTCGTCGTCCAGCACCGTGTAAACACGTGTCACAGAGCCAGAAATTTCAAGCTTTTCAGGCAAAACCAGGGTCACCGCGAAGGTCTCGTCGCCCTCTACCAAGGCGTCATCGAGGGCCGTGAGCGTGACGCTGGCTTGGTAAGTGTTGGCATCAAACTCAAGCCGTTGGGTGGAGGTTGAGAAATCCGTGCCCACCATGGCAGCGCCAGAAAACTCAAGCGGCACGCTGAGCTTGCGGGTTGGGGCGGCGTCCAGTGTGGCGGTGAAGCCGCTGCTACCTCCCGCTTCGGCGAATTGCGTAACGGACGGGCTCAGCAGCAGGCGACGACTGACCAGCGCACCGTAGATATCGTCACCGCAGCCCACCGTGACCATCAACGCCAGAAGCCCCGCGGTGCGTAGGCCCAGGGTTGGGTGTTGGTGCGGCCTTGGTTGTGGGGTCATCCCCGGCGACTCCCGAAAAAACTAATGTAAGCGTTCTTGGGGTGCGCGGCACGAGCGTAATAACCGGCTTTGCGAAGGCTTCAGGTGAGCCCGCATTCCGCGTGAGCTGACGTGTGGGTGGCGACTGTGTGCTCAAGTGTCGCTTGGGGGCGATCGGACGCGGCCTGTTGAGTCTAAGTACCAGGCTCCGTTAAGAGTTCATCTCCCCATGGTTGCCCTTTGGCTCACACTTACGATGTTCACGCAGTTTGAGCTGCAGGTGGGGAAGGCTCCGGCGGACTGTGAGCTGTTGCCGCGCGCCGAGCTTGCCTTTGCTGCGATTGCCGAGAATTGGCCGGCTGCATCAGGAGAGAAGAGGGCGCTGCCGGCGTGGCAGGTGAGCTTGGAGTTTGAGGCGGCGACACTTTCGGTGACGTTGCGGGATCGGCAGCAGGTGGTGCACCTGACACGTACGGTCACTTTGCGTCCGGGAGCCTGTGCAACCGCGGCCGACAGCGCTGCCGTGATCGTGGAGCGCTACCTGCAAGCCATCGGCTGGCAGCCCGATCGCTCGGCGTTGCCTGCGCAGTCGACGTTGCTCCCCACGCCGGTGCCACCAGCTCCTATCGTTGCCTCCCAGAAGCCGGTCGCGCGGTCTTTAGGCGCCGTGTCCTTGGGCCCCCAAAGCGAATTAGCAGGAGCTCGGCAGCGGCTCCGGTGGGGCGGTGCGTTGGCGTATCGCGCCCCGCCGCGACCCTTTTATGGAGAGCTCGGTGTTGCGTTGTTTGCCCCAGAGACGCGCGCGTTGCGCAACGACGATTCGCGGGTGGGGTCGTACCAGGTGACGTCGCTCTTGGCTCACGTTGGTTTGGGGGGCTGCGTCTTGGCCGCAACGATAGAGGGTTGTGTGTCTGGGGGTGTCGGGGGTGAGGTGTTTATGGCCCGGGTGACTGGAAATGCGGTGCAGGCGCCGACGTCCGCGACGGCGCTGAGACCTTACGCGAGTGTGGGGCTGGAAGTGCATCAGCCATTGTTTGGCTCCGACTGGCAGTGGTTCGCCGAGGTGGCCGGGTTTGTGCGTGGGGATCCGCCGCGCTTTGTTGTGACCGGGGCGACCACGCAGTATGGCGTGCCCCCGCGAGGTGTACGCGTTACGTTGGGGGTGGCCTTTGATTATCAAGTGATGCGCCCGTCTCGATGAAGGTTTGCCCTTCCTTTCGCCATTCACCCGCGCAGAGATCCGCCAAGCGTCTTGGAGGTGTGCACCGATGAGCAGTGACCGAGCCACCGGGGTGCGTGCCCGGGTGTTGTTGATTGCCGAGGATGCAACCCTGGCACACCTGGGGCGCATCATGGTGCTCGCCAAGGCCTTGCCACCGGCTCACTACGATGTGCAGGTGGCGTGCAGCGCGCGCGGGGCGCACTTCTTGGAGCTTATGCAGTTGCGCCACGTGCCGATCGAAACGCTCGACCCGGCCTATTTCGCCGCCCGCTTGGCGCGCGGCCAAGTGGTGCACACCGAGGCGCTCTTGGAGCGCTCGGTGGCCGATGACTTGGCATTGTTCGCGCGCGAGCGGCCCGACGTGGTGGTGGGAGATTTTAGAATTTCCCTAGGGATTTCGGCTGCCTGCGCTCACGTACCGTACGTGGCTATTCAAAATGCCCATTGGTGTGAGCAGTCGCTCTTACCGTTTCCGTTGCCGAGTCACCCGTGGGTGAATCGGTTGGGTTTGCCGCTTACGCGCATGGTGTTTCGCTACGCGTTGCCCCTGGGTCTCAACGGCTATCTCCGGCCGTTCAATCGCGTGCGCCAGAAACATGGCCTTGCACCGCTGCCCAGCCTCAGGGCGATGTACACGCAGGCCGACCGCACCTTGTATGCCGATATGCCGAGCCTATCGCCGGTTGCTCAACTGCCGCTGGGTCACAGCTACATCGGGCCCATTATTTGGGAGCCGCCAGTGGCCTTGCCCGAGTTTTGGGAGACGCTTCCGACCGCCGCGCCTTTGGTGTTCGTGAACATCGGTTCGTCCGGCGACCCGCGGCTATTGCAGGAGGTGCTCAAGGCGGTGGTTGACCTGCCTGTGACGGTTGCGCTCGCGACCGCGGGCAAGGCTGTGCCCACACCGCTGCCAGCCAACGTCTTTGCTGCGTCCTATTTGCCAGGCAAAGCGCTGAGCACCCGCGCGACGTTGCTCGTGACTAATGGGGGCAGTGCCACAGGCTATATGGCGCTTGCGGCGGGCCGGCCGCAGATCGCCGTGCCGTCCAACATGGACCAGTATTTCTTTTCGCATGCCATCGAGCGGGCTGGGTTGGGTAAGCTGTTGCGCGCCGATGGTGTGACAGCACAAGCATTGCGTGCCGCGTTGGAGGAGCTTGTGCACACGCCCGCCTATCATCAACGGGCTGCCGAGGCGGCGCGCGCAATTGCGGCCACTGATGCCGGGGCGCGTGCGACCGAGGTGGTGGCGGAGCTGCTTAACGGTCAGGCGTAGTCTCCGATTCCAAGCGCTCCCGAGCTTGTGCCGTGTGCCGGCCCTGCGGATAGTGCTCCAAGTATTGTTTGAGCGCGGCGGCGGCCGCTTCGGTCTGGCCGACTTTCATCAGGCACCAGGCGCGGAAGTAGCGGGCATCCTCGGCGCGGGTTGGTAGGCTCTGGGCGGCGTTGTAGTCTTCCAGGGCGCCAGCGCAGTCGTTGTCGTACTGTCGCCGGATCTCAGCCCGCAAGAAGCGCAGCTCCGCCATGCGCTCGTTGACGGGATAGCGCGCGACGAACTGAGTGACTTGGTGCCGCGCTGGCTGCCAGGCCTGTTGTTTGAGCAGCACTTCGATCAACGATAGGCGGGCCTCAACGTCGAATGGGCTGTTGCCGGCGTTCACGATGGCGGTGAAACGCTCGGTGGCTTCTTTCAGGCTC